>JAYVSP010000001.1:0-1799 GCA_043775215.1 Planctomyces sp.
GGCATCCGGTCGAATTCACACGTCGCGGCAAGCCGGTTGCGGTCTTGGTCTCACTGACAGAGTATGAACGTCTCAGCGGCGAACGAGTCGGTTTCTGGGACGCCGTCTGCGATTTTCGGCGCGAGCATGATGTCGAATCACTCAACATTGACTTTCCCGATTCCAAACAACTGCGCGACAAGTCGCCCGGCCGAAAGGTCAACCTGTGAAGCTTGAGTTTCTGCTGGACACGAACATCGTTTCGGAACCGACTCGACCACGACCGAACAAGAATGTCTCGCGACGGCTGAAGAATCTGCAAGGCACGATCGCCACCGCTGCGGTGGTCTGGCACGAGTTGAACTACGGCTGCCATCTGCTGCCGCAGGGGCAAAAGAAACAGTGGATGGAGAAGTATCTCCATGAAATCGTGCGACGGTCTTTGCCGATCTTGCCATACACAGCCGAGGCGGCCGGATGGCACGCCGCCGAGCGATCGCGTTTGGAGTTGACCGGTTTTTCACCGCCGTATGCCGATGGTCAAATCGCAGCCATCGCCAAGGTCAATGGTCTGGTCCTGGTGACCAATAACGTCCGAGACTTTGAACGCTTTGAGGGACTCACGATCGAGAACTGGTTCCGATAGCTTGACGCCACGTCCGCGGCAGCGTCACGCTGAAGCTCTACAAAGGCAACATCATCACCGCCGCGCGCAGCAGCCCCAATAGCCTCTACGACGAAAGCCTCGCCACCATGGAAGCCGGCGGCAGCTACAACCAAACCGACGCCGAAGGGTTCTTGCGAATTCAAGGTCTGCCGGGTCGCGTGCAGGGGCGGACGACGCCGCGGAGTTATTGAGTTTTCTTTAGGACGGTTTTCCAAACCGTCCGCCCCATGCAAGATGTCAGTTTGAGGGACCGGCAATGATCACCAAATTCCGAGTGCAGAACTACAAAGCTCTGCGTGATGTCACTCTCGATCTCACTCCAATTCATGTGCTGATCGGACCGAATGACAGCGGTAAGACCAGTTTGCTGGAAGCCCTCGGCGCGGTTTGTCGCAGCGTAAAAAGTCCGTTGTCCTCTGCATTCCGTGGCTCATGGCAGGGACGTGAATTGGTTTGGAACTGTCAGGATTTGGCCATCACTCTCACAGTGAACGCCGAAATTTCCGGGCAAGAAATATCTTACAAAATGGATTGCAAATTCGGCGAAAAGGATCGCGGTGTCATCGCGTCTGGCGAGATCATCGAAACCACGGGCGATCGCTTCGGTCTTCCGAATGAAGGCGCGCACATTTCGAGTCTTGCGCGGAATCACGAATTTCGAACGTCGTCGGCGTACCACGACGCAAAGTGGTTGGATTCCGCATTGGCGCTCTGGGATGAACTCCGGACGATTCAAGACTATCGATTTGAGCCGAGCCACTTGGCATTACCCGTCGTGTTGGATTCGCATCGTCGGTTTCGGATGTCCAAAACGGGGTTCGGGCTGGCGCAATGCCTTGACGATATCCTGGGGGCCGATCGTCAGCGATTCACGGAATTGGAGCAGCGGTTTTGTACGTATTTCCCGCAGTTCGCAAGTATCAGGTTGGTTGTCAAATCGGCGTTTATGGACAACACGCGAGATGAAGCGTGCGATGCTCCGCTCTTTGCGCGATCAGAAGGGAAAGGAATCGAGTTCGCTTTGTGCGACGGGGCAACGAGCATCGCGGCGTCACATGTTTCCGACGGCGTGTTGCTCGTCTTGGCGTTCCTGACGCTCCGATATCTGCCAGAACCGCCGCATATGCTGCTCATCGAAGAGCCCGAAAATGGC
>JAYVSP010000002.1:0-4393 GCA_043775215.1 Planctomyces sp.
GCTACGGCGGATATGGTTATCGCCCTCTGGGCTGGGGCTTGGGAGCGTGGGGTCTGGGAGCACTGGCTTATAACAGCGGATATCTGGGATACTCGAACCCGTATTACAACAACAGCTATGGGTCGTATGGAAACTACAATTACTCACAGCCGATTCCGGTGAGCTACGTTTACGCTCCGACAACCACGCCAGCCAACGGCAATACCAGCAACGCGACTTCGTCGTGTGGACAAAGCTTGGACGATGCGATCGCTGCCTTCAAACTGAACAATTACGACGCTTCGCTTGACTTGGTTAATAAAGGTTTGATTCAGTGTCCCGACGATTCGGTGCTACACGAGTTCCGCGCCTTGGTGCTGTTTGCCAAAGGTGACTATCAACAATCGGCGGCGACGATTCACTCGGTCCTGGCCGTTGGTCCGGGTTGGAACTGGACGACGCTCAGCAGCCTGTATCCAAGTGTTTCCATCTACACCTCGCAACTGCGTGCGTTGGAAGCCTCGTCGAAACTGAACCCACAAGATGGAGCTTCACGGTTCCTGCTGGCTTATCACTATATGGCGGATGGCTACCCCGACGCCGCTGAGCGACAACTGCAACAAGTGGTGAAGCTCGTTCCGAGTGACCGTGTTGCTGTGGATGTTTTGAGAATGGTGACGAAGCCAGCAGCCGATCAACCGACCGACTCTGGGCAGCAGCCGACGCCGAATCCTCCGGGCGAAGCCGCACGGGCAGCGACACCAGAGATCAAGCCGATTGATGCCGCGATGCTCGTCGGAACTTGGCACGCCAACCGCGATGACGGCTCAAAGTTTGAACTGACCCTGACAAACGCTGCGAACTTCAATTGGAAGTTCACACAAAAGGAAACGGTGCAAGAGTTCGGCGGCACCTACACCGTTGAAGGGAACGTCTTGGCCCTCGAGCGCAAAGACGGCGGCTCACTGATCGCGGGAGTCGTTCCCAACGGCGAGCAGAAGTTCAACTTCAAATTGCTGGGTGCTCCGCAAGAAGACCCGGGCCTTAACTTCGGCAAGTGAACGAGCGGACGCATCGCGTCTCAAAGGAGTGATTCCACATACTGAACTTCGGACTGCAGTCATTGATCTTTGCCCTGATGTCTGGTGTCCTCGGCTTTGACGCCGATGCGCCGGGCGGATGGACTTGGGAGAAAGGCTCATTCTTTTTCTTCCTGCTGCTGGCGGCGATCCCGTTCGTCGGAAGCACGATCCGCAGGCCGTCCGTCTTGTGGGAGGTGTTCGACGAATTCCAAGGCAAACGATTTCAAGACCTTCGCCAGAGTCAGGCTCGCGCCCTGACAAGAGATCAGCATGATTGAATCGACGCATGTGCGACACGAAATGCATGCCTTGACACGTGCGGGATTGAGATTCAGGAATGGATGATCCCATTTTCAAAACGCCATAGCGTCTTCATCCCATTAAGTAAGCAATGACTCATGACCAACAAGCTAACAACCCCTGATTTACAAGGAACAACCAATGAAGATTCTTCTGTTTGGAACACTCTGCGGGGTGGCTTTGGGATGCAACCAAAGCAGCCCTCCGACTTCTGTTGCTCAACCGGCACCTAACCGGCCCACGACGGTCACGGCGAATCATCCGGTAACAACTGAACCGGTTGATCGCACAAACACCGGGGTCAACGTCCGCGACCGTGACAGCACGGCGAAGACTTCGCTCGACCAAAACGAAAACAAGGCAGATATCAAAATCACCGCCGACATTCGTAAGCAGGTCATTGCAGAGAAGATGTCGGTCAACGCCCATAACGTGACAATCATCACTCAAGACGGGAAGGTGACATTGCGAGGCCCTGTGACGACACAGGACGAGAAGCAGCGGATCGAAGAGATCGCTGTGGCCGTAGCGGGTGCCGACAAAGTCGACAATTACCTCGAAGTCAGCAGCAAATAAGCCCGGTTTCAGACCATTTACAAGCAACTAGATTCATCACCAGGTACAGGAGAGTTAATCATGTCCACATCAGTATTTTGCACAGCGACTCATGCTCAGACCAACACCATCATTGACGATTTGAAGGCTGCCGGATTCTCCGGCAACGACATTTCCGTCTTGATGGCTGACAAGGGAGGCACTCGAGACTTCGCTCTCGAAAACAGCACCAAGGCACCGGAAGGAGCAGCAGCCGGTATTGGAACCGGTGCTGTGGTCGGAGGTGCCTTGGGTTGGCTAGCCGGTATTGGGGCGTTGGCGATTCCGGGCCTCGGCCCCTTCATTGCCGCTGGTCCGATCATGGCCGCTCTCAGTGGCGCGGCGATCGTAGGTACGGTTGGCGGCCTGACGGGCGCGCTGATCGGCATGGGAATGCCGGAATTCGAAGCCAAAAAATACGAGGGCAAAGTAAAAACCGGAAGCTGCCTCATTTCCGTCCACGCTATAGACAGCAACGAGACGACGCGCGCCAAAGAAATCTGCAAGCGAGCCGGTGCGAGCGACATCACGCGCGCGGGTGAATGCGCAGTACCCGCGACGGCCGACAAAACGTCAGGGTCGTGCGCGGTGCCAGTGGGTGGACGTGTGTGACATACGTGAGTGCCCTGAATACTTGAGTGGAAACACTAGTGCGTCTATGTGGACGAACTTAAAGACTTGTACAGCGCCGAACATCAGCTTTTAAAGGCTCTGCCAAAGATGGCCAAAGCGGCTTCAGATGTCCAATTGGCCAAGGCGTTCACCGGACATTTGGAGGAAACGAAAGGGCATGTTGATCGGCTGGAGAAGATTTTCAAGAAGCTCGAAGCCAGCCCGAAAGGCAAGACGTGCAAGGCCATGGAAGGACTGCTGGAAGAGGGCAAGGATGTCATGGCCGAGAATGCCGATCCGACGGTGATGGATGCCGCCCTCATTGCGGCAGCGCAGCGCGTCAAACACTACGAAATGGCTGGATACGGATGCGTGCGGACGTTTGCGCGTTTGCTCGGCTACGACCAGGCGGCCGATTTGTTGCAAGAGACGCTCGACGAAGAGGGTGCCGCAGACAAGAAGCTCACGAAACTGGCCGAGACGGTAATTAACGTCGAAGCCGTCGATCCCGTCGCCAGTGCCTAATCTGCGGACATGACAACGCAATAAAAGAATGCGAGAGCCGAATGTTTTGTCAGCACTTTGCCAGCTCGCTCCCATGGGAAGAAGGTGGTTCGGACAGCAAACCTGTCGCCGACCAAAACAGCGGCACCGCCGGGACAGACACTCAGACAAGGACGCTCACCATAGATCTGGTTGAGCGTCTGCGGAACGGCTTAAAGCCGGATCGCTTTCCCGATTCGACAGACCAACGTTGAAGCGTCGGCACCGATGACATTTTCTCGAAGGAATACAAATGAACATTCTGACACACACTATTTTTCCGCTCGCGGCTGCCGGGTATTCGTTGGTTTACCTGTTGGCCGGGGGCGGAGTTTTTGGGGCCATCGTCATCTTCGTCCTCATGAAGATGGTCGGAAAGTAACGCGACTTACACCGTATTGCTGGAGATCAACATGCTTGAAACGACTCACGTGCATCACGATGCCGAGGGCGTCACCCGCGAAGATTTGGTGGCGTTGCTCAATGAAGACCTTGCCGGTGAATATCAGGCGATCATTTCCTACGTGATCTATTCGCAGGTCATCAAGGGAGCGCAGTACATGGCGATTGCCGCTGAATTGGAACTGCACGCGGCCGAAGAACTCGCTCACGCGATCATCATCGCGGGCCAGATTGACTATCTGGGCGGGATGCCGTTGGCGATTCCCAAGCCGGTCAAAACGTCGGCCAATCCCGAGGACATGTTGCGGTTCGATCTCGATAACGAGAACGAAACGATTGGCCGGTATCGACAACGCATCCGGCAGTGCGAAGCGTTGGGCGAGTACGCCGTGGCCGAGCAACTTCGCGGGATCGTCGTGCAAGAGCAAGATCATCAGATTGCGCTGGCGACGGCACTCGGAGTGCCGGTGCCGAATGTTGCTCAGCTCGCCACGACTGTGACGATGACGCTGACATAGATCGAGACACGCGAAGTGTCAGACGAGCGATGTGCCCTGCTTCTCGTGACGCAGGCACGCAACAAACAAGACTTCATGAAAGGTATCCCAGATGAAACGCATCGTAGTTGCAACGTTGATTATCGGCTTGGCTTCAATCGGAATGACCGGCTGTACCAAGACAACCAAAACGACCGCGAAGCAGGAGACAAAAATCGCCACACCGGGAGGAACGACGACGATCACGACCGAGAAAGAAATCAAGAAGACCGGCGAGCAACCACCGGTCGCACCGTGACGCCTCCCTAGGTGTCTGTCCGGAAAGTCGAAGGCCATACCTTCCGTAGGGTGGGCACTGCCCACCATCAACGACCGATTGTGGTG
>JAYVSP010000003.1:0-5337 GCA_043775215.1 Planctomyces sp.
CAGAATGATGTGGGCGCACAAGTCCAATCGCCTCAACAACCCAATCCTCTTCGCCGCTCAAAATCTTTTCACAAGAACACGATTTCAAACGTTTGCAGAACAGAGGAAGTGCAGCAACGACTGATCGAACGCAAACCGCTCTGCTTTTCATCCGTGTGGGCTTCCTATCCGTGTGCTTGTGGTTCGCGTTCGTCGGATTTTTGAGCCAATGAACGCAAACGACAAGCACACGGATAGGAAGCCCACACGGATGAAGTCAATCCGAGAAGAGCCGCATCGGTGCCGGCTTGTGGTCCCGATCCCTTGGGTGGCGTCAATCATCGGCCATTCGGTTTATCGCGCAGCAGCCGTTCAGGAGCGTCGGCTAGATAGGGTGCCAGTGGCGGGGCGAGTCCGATCTGCACGCCGCGAAAGCTTTCGCCCTGTGCCGGCTCGATGGTGAATGACCAGAGACCTGGCGCACCATTGACCGCTACGGATTGCGAACCAGACACAACCTGTTCGGCGGCGACTTGGCCGCGCGGATTGCGCAAGATGACTCGCACCGCGTCGCTGGCGTCTTCGGTCATCACATCGACGGCTGCCTGCTGTCCTTCGGCCACGAGGAAGTACAACGGGCGCACGTGGCCATGCACTTTCAGACGCTGATGCCGGCCCGCGAAGAACGACACATGTTGATTCGCGATGCTCAGCCGGCACGAGTTTTGAGCCATGTTCAGCGTCAGCCAATGCGTGCCAGAGGACTTGGCGATCAACTCAACATCCTCGGTTGCGCCAATGGCCAATGTTCTCGACAGCAATTCCTTTCCCTCAGGGTCTAACGCTTTGATCTCACCATCGAGCATTTGTTTGCTGGTTCGCACGCTCGTGACTCGCAGCCGCAAGACTTCGCCTTCGGTCAACTGCACGAAGGCAATGTTGTACCGATGCAGATGCGATTCTTCGCCGAGCAGCGGTTGCTTCGGCTTCTCGAACGAGATCGGCTGCAAGACTCGTTTTGAGAGCGTTACCCGCCCTTCCTGGGGTTTCCGCTGCGCCACCAAACGGCTGACGTGATGTCCTTGCGTGGCCACGAAGCGATCCAATTCGGAAGTCGCCGAGCGGAACGCGGGCCAATACTGCTCTTGTGGGTCTGGCAGGCGATACACCTCTGAAATTTTCTCGTTCGGCTTGGCAAGCGACAGCAGCGTGTATAGCCAGAATCCGTCGCCGTGAGTTCCCAAGGCATACAGTTCCGGCGCGATTTGGTTCGCGTTGAAATGCGTCAGCGACAGCCCGCCGAGATACCGCACGTGAGCCTTCAGCGATCGCAGCCGCTCGCGCGTTTCATCCACTTCCGGCGTGTAGCCGACGCCGTAAGTTCGCTCGGCGGCAATCACCACCGGAACTTCCGCAGTCCCCAGTCCCAATGCCAAGCCCTCGTGAAAGGGATACGGCTCCTCCAAGTGCATCGCCGCGAATTGAAACCGCGGATTAAAACGCTGTACTTGTCGCTGCAATTGCCGCGCGATGCGAGCCACCTCCGTCCGCTGCCAATCGGACAGAGCCTTCGCATTTGCGGAATTGGCTCCGCGCCGACACTCGGCACACGCACACGGGGCTGAGTAACCCGCGTGGTCCGCGCCATACATCTCCAGATCGAGCGCCACGCCTGCCAAACTCGGACTCGTCCGCGATGCCTCGGCTAACTTCACGCAGCGCGGAAAGATCACTTTTCGCCAGTACGCTTCATCGACGGGGCAGGGCGTGTGTTGCTGAACGATGCCGTCCAACGTTACCTCGCGGCGGAATTCCGGATAGGCCGCCAGTTCGTTGTTGCCGCCGGCGAAGTTCACGACCGGCCAGAATTGCAGACCCTGCGTCTGACAGGAATCCGCCCATTGACCGATCTGACGCCAGGAAGTTTCGTCATCGGCATCGGGCTTGAAACTGGTGACTTTCGCCCAGACGGCATTCAGCCCGGCCGCACGCATCTTTGCGACGATGTTCTGGTTTACTGAAATCGGCAAGTACCCGGCCTTCAGCAGCGGAAATGTCTCCTCAGCCGCGAAGCTTGAGATGGCCGCTCCGACTACCGCTCCAGTCAGACACATCCCCGAAGGCAAATGGCGGGCGAAGAATTTCAGATGGAAGCGAGAAGCGTCTAAAACTTTTTCAACGCAAAGTCGCAAAGCCGCGAAGAACGCTAAGAAGGTCCATACAGCTTCGCACGACTTCTCTTTCTGATTGCGTCTTAGGACCGGCGCATCAATAACTGTCTGACATAGCCGAACTCGCCAGAGTTCGGACCGAAGTCTGGCGACTTCGGCTACGACAGTTATTTCTGCGCCGGTCCTTAGCGACTTGGCGTCTTGGCGTTGAACCTGTCCGTATTTCATCCGAGTTTCCTCCGTGGCTAGAACGGCGTTGGCCTCACTGTGGCGGTGTCGGGAACAATGCCTCGCGCATTCCCGGCTCGGGGCGGTTGTTCTTTTCGTCCCAATACCGGAAGCCGGCTTTCCAGTCCCATGTGGCCCAACCAAGATTCGCCTCGTCGAGTGCCTTGCGGAACTCGCGATAGTACGCCGCACGCGATTCCGCATCTGACTTTTGATAGCAGCCAAATTCACCGAAGTGAATGGGCCGGCCATAATAGGCTGACCACTCGGCCGCTTCGGTCACGTGCGTTCGAAACGCAGAAGGACTCGACGGATTCTTGTCCGTCGGCAGCGTGTTGTACCGCTTGATCCAGTCGGCGACCCAAGCGTTGACCTTCATTGCCGGATCAATCACCAACGGCTTGTCGGGAGGACCGGGAAAGTGGATGCCGGTCACCTTCGTATCCGGGCCGGACCACGTCGCTCCTTGATGCGTGAAATAAAATGGCTCGTAGCAATGCACAGTCACAATCAAGTTCTCGTCATCATCCGGCAGACGGAGACTGGGTAGTTCGAAGACGCTGTTCCATTTGCCCGTTGCCACGAAGATCGTCCGCCGGGGATTCGACTGGCGAATGAGCTTGATAGCGTCGGCGAAGATCGGGTTGAGCACGTCCGTTGTTGCGGCGTCCTTCGGTTCGTTGAGCAGATCAAACGCGACGAGGTCCGGTTGATCGGCATAATGCTCTGCGATCTGCCGCCACAGCTTCAGAAAGTTATCGCGGTTGTCTGCGGGCTTTGAGGTGAACGCATCGAAGTGGTGAATGTTGACGATGACCCCGAGTTTCCTCTGGACCGCGTCGGCGACCAGTGAATCGACATTCGCGAAGATTTCTTGCGACAGTCGGAAGTCCGCTCCCGATGCGTAATGCTGCCAGGCAATCGGCAGTCGGACGTGATCGAAGCCTTCTTTCTTGACGTGATCAAAGTCGTCGGCCGAATACTTCGCGCCCCAATCTTGTCCCTTCGGGGCTTCGAGGTAGTTGCCAAAGTTGGTTCCGCGTCGAAAGTATTTCGCCGCGCGATGAGCCGGCGTGTCGCGGTTCGCGATGCGCGTCATCTCGATGAAACCTGCGGGCACGGCCGCTCGCACAAAGCACGCAACGCGGACCGGCTCGCCCTTCGTCACGGACAGCGTGGTGCTCAAGCCTTGATCGTGCCAAGTCCGCGCGACGTGCTTGCCGTCCACTGCGGGCGATTCTGCCGAAGCAACAATCGTTCGGCCACCGCTCGTCTGCCACCCTGCCGCCACGCCCGACTCTTCTTCATTTTCAAAACTGCCGTTCGCGATCTTCGCTCCGGTCGCGGTGAAGCTGTCCCACAACACCTCCTGCCGGAAGACGACTCCCTTCGAGGCTTCTTCCCACATTCCACGCAACGTCAACGTGACTTGGCCGCTGTTCGCCGGAGTGAATTGCACACGCCACTCGCGCCAGCCGCGATGACTGATTGCGCCGCTGACCACATACCCGCGAGCTTGCTCTTTCGCAGCGACCCAATTCATCCGCTCGATCTTCGCCGATCCGGCTGTCACGACGCCGTCGAGCAACTCGCCAACGGACTCATCAGCCAGCAAATCGAACCGCCCCATTGCCGCCAGCTTGACGGGATTATCGGCGGCAACGCTCAAGCCGCTTTGTGAGAGAGTGATCGCCACAAAACAAACGGTGTTGAAGCATCGTTGCCACATCATCGGTACCCCCTTGATTTAAGCAGTTTTCAATGCAAATTCGCAAAGCTGCATCGGATTATCAAGAAGTCAAGGTCGGCAAAAAGATCCGTTGCCTCTTTGCGTCCTGGCGTCTTTGCGTTGAACCAGCCAGTTCACTCTGTTTGGATTTGTGATTGCGCCGCCGCCGGCTCAACACAGTTGCCGAGCAGCCGCCAGTTGGGGAGCATGTCAGCCCAATTCGTCCCATGCAATGCAAATTCGTTCCTTCAGCTCGGATCAAACCTCATGCCGAACGTGACCATCGAACCTGCTCGCTCAACAGATTATCTACAGATCGCCGCGCTCGACCGCATCGCGTGGCCGATTATTCCCGATGTCTTCATTCCGGATGGCGAGCACATCTGGCGCGTCTGGAACGACATCGCCACACTACTCGTCGCGCGAGTCGCCAATGGCTCACCGCCGCTGCATGACTCACATGACATTGCCGGAGCCCTCGTTCAATTCCCCACCAAACAGGGCGAGCTATTCTTGCACAAGATCATGGTTCATCCTGACTGCCGAGGAACCGGCATCGGCACGCGATTGATGCAGGCGGCTCTCGCTCACGCCAACGTTCCGGTGCTGCTGTCGGTCGATCCGAACAACAAGCCAGCCGTGCATCTTTATGAGCAGCTCGGCTTCACGGTGCGAGAACACATTCGCGGCTTCTATCGTCCTCACGAAGACCGATTTCTCATGGTCTGTTCAAAGTCAGAGATCGCTTGATGAAAACGACGTCGCTCTGGCACAGCCTGCGCTGCGGATTCGTCGGCCTGTGGGATGTCTTAAAATCCGGCCGTAACGCGAAGATTCACGTTGGCGTGACGCTGTTCGTGGTCGCGACGGGACTATGCCTGCCACTGTCGCGCACGGAATGGGCCGTCTTGGTGTTGACGATCGGAGCGGTCGTCGCCGCCGAAGCCGCGAACACGGCGATCGAGCATGTGGTCGATCTGGTCTCACCGGACCATCACGATCTCGCACGGCGGGCGAAGGATACTGCCGCCGGAGCAGTTCTGGTGCTGGCACTCGCGGCGATCGTGATCGGGTTGCTCATTCTTGGACCGCCGGTCGCCGAGTTGTTCTTTTCGTGACCGCAGACGACACGCTAAGGAACAGAGCCGCAATAAGTTCCCGATTTGTTTGCACTCGTTGATCGGCGCTCGAAGTGATGATTGTGCTTTGGCCCAAAGGGCCGTCACTCGA
>JAYVSP010000004.1:0-9489 GCA_043775215.1 Planctomyces sp.
CGGCGCAGAAATAACTGTCCGATGTAGCTGAACTCGCCAGAGTTCAGATCCGAAGTCTGGCGACTTCGGCTACGACAGTTATTGATGCGCCGGTCCTTACTCCGTAGGCAGTTCGACAAAGCTCAGCTTCGTTAGCTTCTCGCCGCTTGGCAACGTCTGTTTCGTACAGACATCAATGACTTTCATCAATTCTTCGTACCGCAGGCGAGATCCGACCTGAATAATGACTTGCTGAAACGGACTGTTGGGGTTGCTGAGCACATCTTTCAAGCGGCCATTGAGCGCACTCACCCCAGCAACGTTCGCCTCGCCAATGGCCAAGGTGGCGATCTTCCCGGAGGCGGTGGCGAAAACGGAGATCGTCAGTGTCTCGATCCCTTGCACCGGGTTCTTATTGTTTTCATTGCTGCCCACCTTCTGTCCTGGCGCTCCCTTGATGGCTTCCGGCGGAGGAAGTTTGAGATTGATCTGTCCTTCGATCGGAGCGGGCTTGAACGTCATGATAAAGAACGCCAGCAACTGGAACGCCATGTCCAGCATGGCGGCCAAATTGAGCTCGACGCCACCCCCTTGGTGTTTCTTGTTCTTTCGACGACTCACGGCACACCTGCCCTCTTACTCAGCGGCCTTGTCTATGGCCTTGAGCGCAAACTTACGAAAGCCATTGTCCTGGAAAGCTTTGATCACCTTATTGAGCGAACTAAAGGGGGTGTCCTTATCGGCTCGCACGACGACCGAGGTGGGCAGGTCGTCTTTGTCTTTGAAATTGGGATTTTTTCGCTTGGCCTCAATGCGGCTGGATTTGGCTTCCGCCCGGGCATAAGAGTTGACGTCTTGCGGCAACGCATAAACGAGCAACTCTCCGGCTTTGTTGACGTTCAAGATCAGGAGACTTTCCTCCCCCTGAGTATCGACCGGGCGTGCCGAGCCGACCACGGGCAGCTTGAGCGACAGTTCCAGCGATGCCGCTTTAAAGTTGCTCACCAGCATGAAAAAAGTGATCAACTGAAACACCATGTCAAGCATGGGTGTGAGGTCAGATTCGGCTTCGTTTTTTCCGCCGGACATGTCAGCTCAGATTTCAGATTTCAAATGTCAGATTTCACAAACGTCAGATTTCAGATTTCAGACGTCAACTTATTCTTCTTCTTCGCATTTATCAGCCGCAGGGCGCTAGCCCCGGGGTTTTGTGATTTTAACCGGATCCTAGCGCGTTCCGGCTGATATCTCAGGATGCCGCCTTCGGTGCAGCAGGCGGGGCGGCTTTTGAGGCGCTGGCGGCCGCCTTTGCGGCACTAGCAAGTTTACGCACGAATTCATCTGCCGCAAACATGGTCGTCGCGCTGATCGAAGCGACTCGGTTTTTGAAGACCGCGAAGAAGAAAATTGCCGGGACCGAAAGCGCCACCCCTTCAAACGTGATCACCAGAGCTTCGGAAATCGCTTCGGCCACTTCGTTGGCTTTGATTCCCGCGTCTGATCGGGCGATGACCATGAAGCTCGCGATCATCCCTTTCAGTGTGCCGAGCAATCCGATCATGGGCCCCAGAGAGCCCAGCACGGCCAACATGCTGATCTTCTTCTCCATCTCCACCACTTGAACCTCGGCAGTTCGCTCCATCGCATCACGAGCCTCTGCCAAACCCGCCGACAACTCTGCCAAACCGGATGAGGCATACTTGCCGAAGAGGCAATCATTCTCTTTGATGCTTTGGTAGACCCCTTTGTAGTCCCGTTTCTCCATCTTCTGCTTGATGTCGCTCATGAGATCCGGCGGCATGGCCACGACCGGACGCAGTTCGATGAACAATCGGCTGACCGTAGCGATGAAGTAACACGACAGGGCAAAAAGGAAGACGCCGATCGACCCCGAGATTCGCATAATCCAAAAGACAGTATTCTCTTGGCCATGGCCTTCCTCGGCCGCTGGCGCTTCCTCTTTCTTTTTCCCTTTCTTCGGAGCCGGCTTTTCTTCGGCCATTTCCTCCTCGGCCGCGTCGTCCTGAGCCACTGCGGCCGGAGTCGCGATCCACAGCGACTCGATCGAGCCTGCCGTCAATGCCAGCAAAAGAACCATCCACGCCAGCCGCTTTGAGCGGTCGGAAGACCCAATCATCGGTATGACCTTTTTGTGAACGCGAATCGTGACCGCGACGACCGCCGCGCAAACCTGTGTTTCGGAAGATGCTTCTCGAAATGATTTGACCCAGTGACAACGCTCAGCGGCGGAAAAGAGCGGGCCATGCTACAGTCGTGTTCGACGACACGAAAGTCTGCGGACGGTCGCCATTTCCCGCGGCCATTGTCACCCTCTTTCTCACGGCAGACATTCGTGAGAATTCGGAAAGAATCTTTCCCCTCATTCCGGAAGAACCAAGATGGACATCTTCTTACGGGAATATCAACGCTTGCTGACCCGACGCCAACTGTTCGGCCGCTCGGCGACTGGCCTGGGAGCCGCTGCGCTCGCCTCATTACTCAATCCCGCGGTGTTCGCATCGGCTGCCGAAATCAACAAGCTAGCCGGTGTTCCCGGCATCTTGCCCGCGTTGCATCATGCGCCGAAAGCCAAACGAGTCATCTATCTCTTCATGTCGGGCGGGCCGTCGCACATTGACTTGTTCGACCACAAGCCGAAGCTCAAGGAATTTCATGGGCAGGAATTGCCCGCTTCAATCCGCATGGGCCAACGTATCACCGGCATGACCTCCGGCCAAAAGACACTTCCGGTCGCGTCCTCCGCGTTCCAGTTTGCTCAGCACGGCGAAAGCGGAGCGTGGGTTAGCGAGCTGCTGCCGCACATCGCCCAGATCACGGACGACATCGCGATCGTGAAGTCGCTCAACACCGAAGCGATCAATCACGACCCGGCAATCACGTTCATTCAGACCGGCTCGCAACAACCGGGCCGGCCCAGTTTGGGAGCGTGGCTCAGTTACGGCATCGGTGCCGACAACGCCAACCTGCCCGCGTTCATCGTGATGATCTCGCAAGGGAGCGGCAACAAGACCGATCAGCCGATCTTCTCACGCCTGTGGGGCAGCGGATTCCTGCCGTCGAAACATCAGGGAGTTCGTTTTCGCAGCGGCGACGATCCGGTGCTGTACTTGTCGAACCCGCCCGGCATCGACGGCGGTTCGCGGCGGCAAATGCTCGACGGCTTGGCCGAACTGAACCAACTCGCTGCTGAGTCATTCGGGGATCCGGAGATCAACACGCGCATCGCTCAGTATGAAATGGCCTTCCGCATGCAGTCGTCGGTTCCCGACCTGACAGACTTGTCGTCCGAACCAAAACATGTCCTCCACAGTTATGGCTTGAAGGACGATGGCGTCGACGGCGGGTTCGCACGCAACTGCCTGCTCGCGCGGCGCATGATTGAGCGAGGTGTCCGCTTCGTGCAGCTGATGCATCGCGGCTGGGACCAGCACGGCAACCTGCCAACTCAAATCAAAGGACAATGCAAAGACGTTGATCAACCGAGTGCCGCACTCGTCAAAGACCTCAAAGAGCGCGGGTTGCTCGACGACACGTTGGTGATCTGGGGTGGCGAGTTCGGCCGCAGTGTCTACAGCCAGGGAACGCTGACTCCCATCAACTACGGCCGCGATCATCACGGCCGCTGCTTCACGATGTGGTTAGCCGGAGGCGGCGTGAAGCCCGGCATCAGCTACGGCGAGACCGACGACTACTGCTACAATGTTGTTAAAGACTCGGTCCCGATCCACGACTGGAACGCTACAATTCTGCACCTGCTGGGGATCGACCACACCAAGTTGACCTTCCGCTTTCAAGGCCGCGACTTCCGCCTGACTGACGTGGAAGGCAACGTGGTGAAGGGGCTGCTGACGTAACGAACTTATTCCAATTCGTGCGAGACACAAACATGTCCACCTCAAAAACCAAAACACGACGGAGTTCTCAGATGGGGCGATTTTCCGTTGACGTCCAATTGGCCAATCTCCATGACCTACACAGCGCTGAAGACGGAACGATTCCCGCCGATCGAGTTCGTCGTGTGACGTTGTCAGGCGTCGTAGACAGCGGAGCGACTCGGTTGGTTTTGCCCGCGTCAGCCGTGAAGCAACTGGGGTTGCCAATTACCGGCGAAATCAATGTGAAATATGCCGATGGCCGAAAGGCAAAGCGGAAGGTCGTCAGTGGCGTGGACCTCGAATTCAATGGACGACGTGGTACGTTTTCCGCGATCGTTGAACCAAGACGTTCCGATGCCCTGATTGGTGCCATCGTCCTGGAGGAGTTAGATCTCGTTCCCGATTGTGTCGTCCAAAAGCTTCTGCCACGCGATCCGAACGGGCTGCTTGCAGAGATCGAGTAACATATTGAGAGTTTGAAATTCCCACATGCAGCTCATCGCCTCCACCACGTTCGGCCTCGAAGCGGTCGTCTCACGCGAACTGAAGCAACTCGGCTACGACAAACAATCCACCGAAGACGGTAAGGTCGGGTTCGAAGCGGATGCCAGCGCGATTGTCCGCGCGAACCTCTGGCTGCGCTCGGCCGAGCGTGTGCTGATTCAGGTCGGTCAGTTTGATGCGTTGGATTTCGGCGAACTCTTCGACCGAACCAACGCTCTGCCGTGGGAAGATTGGCTGCCGGAGAATGCCTATTTTCCGGTGCGAGGCCGCTCAGTCCGATCGCAGTTGCATAGCGTGCCGGATTGCCAGGCGATCGTGAAGAAGGCGATCGTCGAGCGATTGAAACAACGATATAAAAAGGTGTGGTTTCAAGAAAACGGCCCGAACTTCACGATCGAGGTCGCCCTGTTGAAGGATCGAGCGACACTGACCATCGACACGACCGGACCCGGCTTGCACAAGCGCGGATATCGCCAAATGGTTGGGGAAGCCCCGCTCAAGGAAACGCTCGCCGCCGCGATGATCCAATTGAGCTTTTGGAATTCGAGCCGCATGTTGCTCGACCCGTTTTGTGGTGGCGGCACGATCCCGATCGAAGCGGCTTTGATCGGCCGAAACATTGCTCCCGGTATCCAACGGAAATTCGTTTCGGAAGAGTGGCCGTTGAACTCTCCTGAAGTCTGGCAGCAAGCCCGTATCGAAGCGCGCGACGCGATGCGTCCCCAGCTCGATGCGCCGATCGTGGGCAGCGATTTGGATGCGAATGAAGTGAAGCTCGCCAAGCATCATGCGCAGCTCGCGGGTGTTTCCGCGGATGTGCGATTCGAGAATCGTGACTTCGCGCAAGTCGCCGCTGCCGATCTGTTGCCTTACGGCTGCCTAATCTCCAACCCGCCGTATGGCGAGCGGCTCGGCGAACTCGCGGATGCCGAAGCGCTCTACCAGCGTTTGGGCATTTTCTGCAACCGGCTTGATGCGTGGTCGGTCTACGTTTTGACTTCGCACAAAGAGTTCGAGCGACTCTTCGGACGAAACAGTGACCGCCGCCGCAAGCTCTTCAACGGCCGCATCGAATGCACGTACTACCAATTTCCAGGCCCGCGACCACCACGTGAACCACTTGAATGACAACATGGCAGCTCCTTTGACGACGCGCCGATTTGTTCAGAGAAGCCTGTGGCATCATGCTCGGTCGCATGTCGCCGTGGCGATGGGCGTGATCGTGGCAGCGATGGTTATCGGAGGCGCGCTGATCGTCGGCGACTCGGTACGCGACAGCCTCAAGGCGATTAGCCTTTCTCGGTTGGGAGCAGTCGATCATGCGTTGGTGAGTCATCGCTTCTTTCGAGAAGCATCGGTCGTGGCCTTGAGTCAACAGACGGAGTTTTGGCCGCGCTTTCAGACCGCAGCGCCAGCGATTGTCTTGCAAGCCGGTTTGGAAAGAGCTGCGGAAGCCACAGCCGACAATGCGATCACACGGTCGCGCGCGGCGGGTGTGACGTTGTACGGAGCCGATCTGCGGCTGTGGTCGCTGCTCGCGATCGAGAAAACAGCCTGGCCGACAAAGAATGGTGTCGTGCTCAATGCTCGACTCGCCGAACAACTGCGAGCCCGCGTTGGCGACCCAGTCACGGTCTGGGTCGAGCTGCCGGCCACAATTCCGCGTGACAGTTTACTCGGCGGAAAGGAAGAGCAGACGACGCAGGAACTCAAGCTGTCGGTCGAGGCCATCTTGCCGGAATCGGCAGGAGCCGGGCGATTCGATCTGCAATCGAGCCAGCAATTTCCGAAGGTCGCGTTCGTCGATTTGCATGCACTGCAAAAGGCGTTGAATCTGGAAGAGGTCGAACGCTCGCGACGCAATCCGCACGCGAAGCCGGCGCGTGTGAATGCGCTTTTCGTTTCTGCTCGCGATTCGCAAGACGGACAGACGCAGCATGCGGTCGCGGCGGCCGCGTCGTTGACGCGACAATTTCACGACGCACTGTCGCTGGACGATCTTCTGTTGCGGCTCGTGCCACATGCGGAGCGCGGATACTTGTCGCTCGAAAGCGAGCGAATGATTCTGGAAGACTCGTTGGCCGAGTCGGCTCAGCATGTCGCGAAAGAACTACATCTGACGTCATCGCCCGTGCTGGCCTACCTCGTCAACGAGATCAGCCGCGAGGGCGATGAGAAAAAATACTCGATGTATTCGATCGTCGCGGGAGTTCCCGATCCGGCGACCTTGCCATTGCCGTTTGGGCCGGTCGTCACGATCGACGGTTCGCCGCTCGAGACGCTCCGGGAAGACGGCGTGTTCATCAGCGAATGGCTCGCGAAGGACTTGGGCATTCAGGCGGAAGACTTGGAATCTGACCTCTCAAAACTCGAATCAGTTTTCTTAAATCGCAAATCACAAATCCCAAGTCCTTCGCGACCGAAAGTCCGTGTGAAATACCACAAGGTTGGCTCGCGCGGTGAACTGCCGGAGGAAGAGCGGGTCTTCGACGTGCTTGGGATTTTGCCGCTCAAGGGAGCTTTGGCGGGCGATCGCGGGCTGACGCCGGAAGTGCCGGGTATTACCGATGCCAATACCTTCAATGATTGGGAGCAGCCTTTCCCCATGAAGCTCAGTCGCGTCACGGAACGCGATGAAGATTATTGGGATATGTACCGTGCCACGCCAAAAGCGTTCTTCAATCTCGACGCCGCGCGGACGTGGTGGTCGAACCGCTACGGAGCACAGACTTCACTGCGAATTGCGACGTCGGCGAGCGGGGGGCGTCAGCCCACTGAGTCGATTGATCGCACGCAACCGGTCGATTTGGAATCGGAGTTATCCGGGACATCACAGCCTCCTCTCGCCGAATTGCCAGACCGTTTCGCGCATGAGCTATTGCAGTCGCTGAACCTGGACTCGCTTGGCTTGGCGATTCAGCCGGCGAAGTGGCAAGGGCTACAAGCCGCCGGTGGAACAACTGATTTCGCGTGGTTATTTCTCGGTTTCAGTATCTTCACGATTTTGTCGGGATTGATGCTCATCGGATTGCTCGTGCGGTTGGGGATCGAGCGGCGAGCGGCCGAAGTCGGTTTGCTGTCGGCGATCGGATTCGCGCCGTCGCGTTTACGGCGTCTGCTATTCGTCGAGTCGTTCACGATCACGCTGTTCGGCGGATTGATCGGCACGATCGCCGCAGTGGGGTACGCTGGGCTGCTGATTTACGGTTTGCGAACGTGGTGGGTCGGAGCGGTCGGCACGACGCTGCTCTCACTGTCAGTGCGACCGGTCACATTGATCATTGGTTTGATATCGACGTTGTTCGCCGCTGGCGGCTCGGCGTGGTGGGCGATGCGTGGTTTACGAAAACTCTCGCCGAGAGAACTTTTGTCAGGACAAACCGAAGTGACGGAAGTCGCTGCGGCAAGAACATCGCGCCGGCAACGCTTGCGTCGCACGACAGTCGGACTGTCGAGTGTTTGTGTCATCGTGAGCGTCGCCGTCATCGCCGGTCTGATACCGATGACGGAAGCCTTCGCGGGATTGTCGTGGCCGACAGTCCTGTTCTTTGTCGTCGGAATGTCCGCGCTGGCCGCGAGCCTGTGTGCGCTGGCAATGTGGCTCGGTGGCGATCACTTTATTTCGCTGCTGGGCTCCGGCCGAGTTGCCTTGCTGCGATTGAGTCTGCGAAACGCGACTCGGCAGCAGCGTCGCAGTTTGTTCTCAGTGGCACTGATCGCGAGCGCCACCTTTTTGCTGGTTGCCGTCGCGGCGGGGCGACGCAATCCGGCGGTCGAGACTCCCAATTTGAAGTCGGGCAACGGTGGCTTTCTATTCGTCGCCGAATCGACAACTCCGTTGCTGCACGATCTGAATACGGATGCGGGACGAAAGAAACTCGACCTGCACGATCCCAGGCGAACGGAGAGTGTCAACCCTCCAAGTGTTCCGAATCCCAGTACCGACTCGATCTCCAATACCGACTCGAAGATCAAGCCACTCGGAGGGTTAACACCCACCGCTCGCCTGTTCGACCAGATGTCGGTTGCCGCGTTCCGCATGAAGCCGGGCGAAAACGCAAGCTGTCTGAATCTGTATCAAACGCGGTTGCCGACGATCCTCGGTGTTCCGCCGGAATTGATTCGTCGCAGTGGGTTCAAGTTTGCCGACACGCGGCATCCACACCCGTGGACGCTGTTGGAATCAGATCGACCAGACGGCGCGATCCCGGTACTCGGCGACATGAACACGTTGATGTATTCGTTGCACAAAGGGATCGGCAAAACGATCGCCGTGCCTGATGAGTCACATCCGCAGGCGCAACTCCGCATCGTCGGCATGCTCGACAGCAGCATCTTTCAGGGTGTGCTGTTGATGTCGGAAGCGAACTTTTTGAAGCTGTTTCCCGAGCAAGCGGGCTTTCGGTATTTCCTAATCGGTGATCGGCGGTTCGAGCCAGGCGGAGCGGCACTGTCGACAGAAGCCGCACGACAATTGTCCGACCAGTTGGAAACGGGCCTCGCGCCGTACGGCTTTGACGTCGAGCCAATCGGTGACCGCCTGGCCAATTTTCTGGCGGTGCAGAACACGTACTTGAGCACCTTTCAAACGCTCGGCGGCCTAGGCTTATTGCTGGGAACCGTCGGACTCGGCACGGTGATGCTGCGCAATGTGATCGAGCGGCGCGGCGAATTGGCGTTGCTCCGCGCGGTTGGTTTTTGCCCATCGTCAATCCGCTGGCTGGTCCTGTTTGAGAACGCCTTCTTGTTGGTCTGTGGGCTCGCGGCGGGGACGGCATCGGCGCTGCTGGCCATGCTGCCGCACTTGCTGAGCACCGGCGCTGACGTGCCGTGGGGATCGGGAGCCAGTCTGCTGATCAGCATCTTCGTCATCGGCCTGTTGTCCGCATCAGTCGCGACAGTGGAAGCAGTTCGCACACCGATCGTCGCCACGCTACGCGGCGAATGATGTTGTCGTTACGACGTCGCTCAGTCGCTCCCGCGACTGTGATTCCCGAGAGCGATCAATCACCGCAAATCGCACCTTCGGATCATCAACCAACATACTTAGCTTAGGATCGGCGCATCAATAAATGTCGTCTTTCGCTCCGCGAAAGAACGTTCTTTCGCG
>JAYVSP010000005.1:0-6910 GCA_043775215.1 Planctomyces sp.
TATTGTTGTTCTATTCGTCACCCAGGGCTTCGCCCTGGGCTATCGAGTTGCACCCCTTTGGCCCTTTGGGGCGAAAAACAAGACTGCGCAACTTCAAAACTAACGCTTCGGGTTACTTTTGCGGCATCGCCGCGCAACGGCTACACGAACAACGCGACGGCTGCTTCTTTACCGTCGGCGACGTTGAAATAGCTCAGCAATTTGCTGGTGCCCAGGATTGACTTGACCCCTTCGTTCAGGCCGAACAACGCCATTTTGCCTTGGACACGATGCAGCTTGCGGTGCAGCGTGATCAATTTGCCGATCACCGAACTCGTGAGATAGTCCACGTTCGACATGTCGAGCGCAATTTTCATTCGATTGTATTGTTCGACCAGCGCGAACAACTCCTGCCCCAGTTGCTCAATGTTTTCCTCATCATTGAGCATCCGCATCTTGAAGCCGACGATCAACAGGTCGTCTCGCTCTTCCAGTGTCGTATAGGTCGTTGTCAGGTCAGGCAGTGCCATGAAGAAGCCTCGATGTTCCGAGTTCCTCGTGAATTCGCGGTTCAATGCGAAATTCACACGTCATCAATTCTGGCCGAGATGCACCAAAGCAGACAGCCAGTCGTCGGCCGCGGAGCATCCGGCCGTCAGACGGGACGAGATTCTAAGCACTCCGGAGCAAAGACGCTCGTCAAATTCATCCCAGAAAGTCGTTCGGCTTGCAAGTTCCCGCCGGCGATCTCTCGCCCTCGGCCAACCACCAAATGCCCAAAATCTCGCCGATCACCCGGCAATTCGACGGTCACATACCGGCGATCCGTTCCCACCACGAACCCCGGCCGCGACTCTGAAACCCCTTCAATGAGGACTTCCACGTCCGTGTCCAACAACGACTCTTGATACTTCCGCGTCAGCTCGGCCTCCTGCTGAGCCAGCCTCTGACAGCGTGCTTTTTGGACCGGCGATGCGACTTGTTCCGGCATCGTCGCCGCGCGAGTCCCGCGTCGTCGGCTGAACGGGAAGATGTGAATCTTCATGAATCCGACTTGCCGGCAAGTGTCGAGCGTCTGCTCAAACTCGGCGTCGGTTTCTCCCGGAAATCCCACGATGACGTCGGTCGAGAGCGCCGGGTTCGGCAATCGCTGCTGCAGCTTGTCGACGGTCTTCAAAAAATGTGCGATGCGATACCGCCGCCGCATTCGGGCGAGCACCGTGTCCGAGCCGCTCTGTAGCGCCGGATGAAAGTGCGGGCACAAGTGCTCGCAATCCGCCGCCGCTGAGATGAACTCGTCCGTCACCTCGGCCGCTTCGATGCTCGACAGCCGCAGCCGCCACGATCCGGGAATCCGATCCAGCCGCCGAAACAGATGCCACAACCGAAACGGCTCGCGTCCCGAACGACCGCGCGTCGTATCGACTCCGTAGTGCCCCACGTGAATTCCCGTCAGCACGATCTCTTGATAGCCGTAATCAATCAGCCGCCGCATCTCTTCTTCAATGTCATCCGGCGGGCGGCTTTCCAGTCGTGGTCGAACATGCGGGATGATGCAGTATGAGCACCGCAAGACGCAGCCATCCTGGATCTTCACAAACGCCCGCTTGTGTCCATCGAAGCGGCTGATCCCCGTCGGAAACTCCGCGACGCCGAGCCGCAGCAGTACTTCAGGCAGTTCACGCTTATCGGGTACAACTTCAATCACGTTCGGCAACTTCGCGACAGAGTCCGGATCATGCGTCGCGTAGCACCCAGTGACGATTGTCTGGCAATCGGGATTCTCGCGAGCCAACTGCCGCACTACTTGCCGCCCACGCGAATCGGCGTTCTCTGTCACCGTGCAAGTGTTGACGACACACAAATCCGCCGGCTCGTGCTCTGCCGCTTCGCGAAACCCAGAACGCAACAAAGCCTCTTTCACCAGTTGTGTTTCGTACTGGTTGACCTTGCACCCCAACGTAACCAGCCGACAAGTCTTCGCGGCCTGCATGATGCCTCGCCTTCAATCGGAAAGGCGGGGAGTATACCGGCGAGGAATGACTTATGAAGTAGGTAAAAAACTGTCGGGTAAAAAAATGAGGCACTGACGGGAAGTAGTGCGTCAGCGATTGCGCTCTCAAAAATTCGCGTTCAACTTTTCCCATGTTTCACGCGACAATTTTACCGTCTCCTCATCGTTTCATTTTGATTGTCCCTGAGAAACCTCCTTCATGCCGCGTCTTTTTTTCGGCAACTTCGATTTCGAGCACGAACTCGCCGACCCCACCGGCTGGCGAACGCCTCCCACCGTGCGGCGTCTGCTGGCCGAACGAGCTTCCGCCTGGATCGCGATTGCGGAGGATGGGGACTTGATCTGGACTCCAGAACCGATCCCCGATTCGTTCTGGGAGGAACTTGCCGCAGCCGGATTGCCGCGTGTGTCGGGAGTGACCGACATTTCCGTACTGCCAACGGACAAAACTCAACTGGTCCCATGGGGTTGGTCGCGCAGCACTATCCGGATTAGCCAAAGCACGTTGAAACCAAGCGACGAGTCTGTTCGCCTCGGCAACTCGCGCCGCTGGTCGTTCGACTTTGAGCAAGAATTCGACGTCGCGTTGCCGGGTGCCGCGCGACTCGAACGGCTCGATGACTTCTCTGTGACTGTCGCCAATTCGGCCGGCCAGTTCGCTGAGCCTGTCGACTCACAAGCGTGGGTGATCAAAGCCAACTTCGGCATGGCCGCGCGAGAACGCATTCTCGGTCGCGGCACATCACTTTCCGAACAACAACAACGCTGGGTGCTGCATCGTTTGGCTGCCGACGGAGCCGTGTACTTCGAGCCGTGGTTGCCGATTCGTGCGGAAGTCGGTTTGCAATTCACGATCCCGCCGCTCGCTGTCGGAACGCCGCGTCTGGAAGGGATCACACCGCTGTTGACCGATTCGCAAGGAGGTTATCGCGGCAGCCGTTTCTCTCGCGACGAAGTCGTTGCGGAAAAATGGCAACCGGCCATTGAGGTCGCATTTCGAGCGGCAGAACGTCTGCAAGAACTCGGCTATTTTGGACCACTGGGAATTGATGCGGCCGAGCACAAGCTTCTTACTGGCGATGTGATGCTGCGTCCCCTGCAAGACATCAATGCGCGGTTCACGATGGGCCGGCTGGCACTCGGATTCCGGCGATTGCTCCGCGCTGGTGAGTCTGGCACTTGGCGACACTTCCTCGCCCACGAAACGACCGTCGACTCCCCGGCGAGCGGGGGACGTCAGTCCTCCGTGTCCCTTCGAGTCATTCCGACAAGTCCCCCAATCGTTGGGAAACAGCCGACTCAACATCGCTCCGCTGTCCTGATTAGCGAAGATTCGTGTTCCAAACTCGTTCGAGAAGAAAAGGCGGGAACGCTAATCTCCACTGATCTTCGCTAATGAGACAGGACTTCCCATGACTTCTCCCTCTCCATCCTCTTCCTTCCGTTCGCCCAAGCTGGATCGGCCGATTCGGTTGGGAGTGCTGATTTCTGGCGGCGGGACGACACTGGTCAACTTTTTGAAGAAGATCAAAGCCGGCGAATTGAATGCCGAGGTCGCCGTCGTCATCGCCAGCCGCGAGGGCATTGCCGGGATCGAGCGTGCTCGCGAGGCGGGGTTGGCGTGTGAGGTGATTGCTCGCAAGCGGTTTGATTCGGTCGAGAGTTTTTCGGCGGCGATTTTCGACCGTTGCCGAGCGGCCCAGGTCGATCTGGTCACGCTGGCCGGGTTCCTGTCGCTGATCCGCATCCCGCCGGACTTCGAGCGGCGAGTGCTCAACATTCACCCGGCGTTGATTCCGGCGTTCTGCGGCCAAGGCTTTCACGGGCATCATGTGCATGAGGCGGTGTTGGCTCGCGGCGTGAAGCTCACCGGATGCACGGTCCACTTCGCCGACAACGAATACGACCACGGTCCGATCCTCGTGCAACGCGCCGTCCCGGTCCTCGAAACTGACACCCCCGACACCCTCGCCGCCCGCGTCTTCGAGGCCGAGTGCGAAGCCTACCCCGAAGCGATTCGGCTGTTCGCCGAGGGGAGACTGGAGATTGACGGCGGGCGATTGCGGATCGTGTGATGGAGAAAATCATGAAGGCTAAACGTCGAAAGCCGCTGTTCGAGCGGTTGAAGCGAGGCTTGAAAGAGGCAATCGTCAAAGTTGACGAAAGTGCGACTGGCTGCGGTCAAGAAATCACGAAGCACAGTGATTTGAAAAGAGCCGCCTTGAAGAACGCCGATGTGAAGGCGGAATACGACGCACTGAAGCCAGAATTTGAATTAGCGAGGCAGATACATCGAAGGCGTGGCCGGCAGTAACTCGGAGGAGGGCACTCTTGCCCGTCCTCCGGTTCTGTCTCTTTCATTTGAGTCGTTAATGCCGAAAACCAAAACAAAGACGGGCAAGAGTGCCCATCCTCCAAACTCAAACGACACCCTCGTCGCTCGCGTCTTTGAGGCCGAGTGCGAAGCCTACCCCGAAGCGATTCGCCTATTCGCTGAAGGTCGATCGGTGGTCACGAACGGGATGCTTCAAATCGTTGACTGACAGGTTACGCGGGGCACTGCTATCTAGCGTCAAGATTCTTACTTGAGAAATAAAATGACTGAAACTGATTGCTTTTGATCGAATCAGATGCAATCCTGTCTGCGGACAGTCGAACCTCAGGACGAGATCGAAAAAATGCTGGTTGATGAGCGGCGGGCGAAACTGCTGAAAAATATCGAGGAAAAGGGGTTTGTCTCGATTCAGCAGCTCGTTGAGGAGTTGCAAACCAGCGAATCGACGGTGCGACGGGATTTGGAATATCTTGACGAAACGTCAAAACAAGTCAGACGGACTCGGGGCGGGGCGGCGTATGTTGGCGAGTCGATCACGGCGTTCGACGAGCGGCGGTTTCAGGCGTTGGGGCAAAAGGAACGGATCGCACGGGTCGTCGCGGAACTGATTGAACCGGGAGAAGTGGTGCTGCTGGATGGGGGGACCACGACGCTGGAAGTGGCGCGGGCACTCGTGGGCAAGCCGCTGCAAGTCGTGACGAACTCGATGCCGATTGTCGGACTGTTCGTCAATCAGCCGAACATCGAATTGATCGTGGTCGGCGGCTACGTCTATCCCAAGACGGGAGTCGCTCTCGGCGATCTGGCGGTGGCGATGCTGAAGAATGTTCATGCTCGGCGGTTGGTGATGAGCGTCGGAGGCATCACCGAAGCCGGACTGTTCAACAGCAATTCGCTGTTGGTTGAGACTGAACGGCAAATGATCGCCTCCGCCGAGGAAGTCATCGTCGTCACCGACAGCAGCAAGTTCGGACATCGAGCACTGGCGCATCTGGCTCCGCTGTCGGCGGTCCATCGGCTGGTGGTGGATGGCGGTGTGTCGGACGAGTGGCGAGAGGTTGTCGAAAAAGCGGGAATCAAACTGACGGTGGTGGAAGAGTAATTTGGAGTGCGGCGATGCATCGCCGCTTTCATTTTCGGCGGAGCCGTTTTCTTTTGTTTCATTCATCTGAGCTTGGCAGAAAAAAGAAAAGCGGCTCCGCCGCATCCAAAGCGGGGATGCATCCCCGCACTCCAAAGGTTGGACATGGCAGCAACTCATTACAACCCAGCCGACGTCGCAGCGATTGTTCGTGAAGTGCTGCTCAAGCATCTTCCCGGCGCGGCTGCTTTGCAGAAGCCGAATCCGCTCGTCGTCAACATCTCCGCTCGGCATGTGCATCTGTCGCAGGAGCATGTCGAGGTGCTGTTCGGCAAAGGGGCCAAGCTCGAAGTTCACAAAACGCTCTATCAAGACGGCTACTTTGCCTCGAAGCAGACTGTCATGGTCGTTGGGCCTCGCAAGCGGATGCTGCCGGACGTGCGAGTGCTTGGCCCGTGTCGGCCTTCGCAGGTGGAGCTGGCTTTCACGGACGCGATCTCGCTGGGAATCGACTTGCCGGTGCGGATCAGTGGCGATCATCACGACACGCCGGGCTGCGTGCTCGTGGGACCGAAGGGAGTCGTGGAACTCAAGGCCGGAGCCATCCGAGCCATGCGGCATGTCCACATGGGACCGGCGGATCTCGAACACTACGGCGTGAAGAACGGCGATGCGATGCATCTGCGGATCGAGTCCCCCGGATGCACGACGGTGCTGGAAAACCTCGTGGTGCGTGCCGATCCGAAAGTGAAACTCGAAGTCCACATCGACACGGACGAAGGGAACGCCGTCAACCTCGACGCGGCGACGAAGGTTGAGTTGATTAGTCCGACGCCGTGTGCGTGTCACAAACATTGAGACTTGTAGGGTGGGTCGAGCATCGAGACCCACCATTTAGCGATTTGAACTCTGGTGGGTCTCGCGATGCTCGACCCACCCTACGGGAGCAACAGAATGGCAGCGAAAGTGTCAGAAGCGTTGGGGATGATCGAGACGAAAGGTCTGGTCTGTTTGATCGAGGCGGTGGACGCGATGTTGAAAGCGGCCAACGTGCAGATGATCGGCTGGGACAAAGTCGGCAGCGGCTTGGTCACGGCGTTTGTGACCGGTGACGTCGCCGCCGTGAAGGCTGCGATCGACGCCGGAGCGGCCGCCGCCAGCAAGATCGGCGAAGTCGTTAGCGTGCAGGTCATTCCTCGCCCGCACGAAGAACTCGCCGCGGTTCTGCCGGGACCGAAGGGCGGCAAGGCAGCAGGGTAGTGTGACTTTGGAGTGCGGTGTGTCAGCACCGCTTTGGATCTTTGGATCAATCAAAGCAGCGAATTCTTGAATCGAACAAAAGGTCGCAAAGCGACCGATCCAAAGCGGTGCTGACACACCGCACTCCAAAGGGGTGAAACGTCATGAAGGGTGAAGCAATCGGTCTCATTGAGACCATAGGGCTGGTGGCTCAGATCGAAGCCTCGGATGCGATGCTGAAGTCGGCCAACGTCAGCTTGGT
>JAYVSP010000006.1:0-6640 GCA_043775215.1 Planctomyces sp.
GTCATCCACACAGAAAGGCCGACATGCACCCAAGTGATCCGGCGCGGCCGGTCACGCCACATCGAACGCAGCCGCAGCAATAGCCAAAAACTCAAGCCGCCAGCTATCAGCCACAGCGCCATTCCGGTCAGGTAGCGGTCGGAAAGATACAGCAGCACGTCGGTCATCCTTTGTCGTGAAACCTCATTCTTCCGAGCATCTTCGGGAAAGCGTTGAACCGCGTAAATACACAAACTGCGACAACAATGAGCAAAGCGACCTGCCAACCGGTGGTCAGCCAGACACTCGCCACCATCGCCACAACGACGCCGGCAGTGAATCGCCAGGCCAAACCTTGCTCAATCAGTAGCAGAGCCAGAACTGCAACCAGCAGTCCGCGAGCCACATCATTCGCGACGGCATCTACAATCTTCTCCGGCGGCGACGGAGTCATCGCATCGCGAAATACGACCGAACTCGCCGACATTTGCGGCGATAACTCCATTTGATCCAGCCGGCGCGGGTCACTTTCGCGAGGGTCGAAGTTGATTGCAATCCGCTCGGAATCATTCGGTGCCGTTTCGGACGACAGCGAATACAGTCCAGGAGTCATCGTGTCACGAAAGGCAATCGTTGGCGTGCCGTCGACGTCCTGAACCGGCAACCGCTGACGTTCGCCGTTCGGCCGTACGAGAGTGACGACGCCGTCACCGATTGAATTGCGCATTGCGCGAACAACTGATTCGCCGACAAGGTGCTCGCACGATTGAACGCGCCCAGCCGCCGCGAACTGCACCAGCTCATGTACCAGCGGCACAAAGCCAGGTGCCCAGATGACCCACTCGCCCCACGCTTCATCGAGCGACGTCGTGATCAACACGCAACGACCGGTTCCGCGCGACTGCGTGAGAATCGCCGGATCGCCCGATGAGAACCTGAGCGCCGTTTCGACAGCGGCTTCAATGGCGAGAGTCTCATTATCGCGCGGGGAAAGTAACCCCCCTGATGCGTTTGAGGAAGTGCGATAAATTCGAACCTGTTTGCCAACGCCAGATGCGTTTGTCGACTCTGCATTTTGTTTCCGATTGCGGACGTCATCATCCCGATTAGATAGCTGACGCGTCCCGCTCACCAGTTCGGCACGGACATACTGGCGGATCAGTGCTGTTTCGAGTCCCGCGCCGGGGTTGCCTCGGAACTCGCGCAGTATCGGATGCTGGTAGTCGCCAGGATCGAACCCAAACAGGGACGGCATGCCCTCGGCGTCCGCACCGATCACCGATACCACCAGCCGCACAGGCATCAGGCCGCGCGAGCCAAACGTGATGTCATTCGATCGCTCGATCAACACCGACGGGCCGAGTGACATGATCAGCCCGCCGCCGGCTTGAACAAATCTGCGCATGCGTTCGACGTCGACTTCGGTCAGCGTACCAACGTCGCACAAGAAAACGACGTCATGCCGATTGAGTTCAAGATTCGGCAGGTCGGCTTCCGTGACGGTGCTGACGCGCATTCCTCGCGAGTTTTCCGCGCCTCGCACAAAGCCGCGCTCGCTTGAGGACGGTGACAGCGCCTGCTCCACGAAGAACGTCGCGGCGTCGCGAGCCCGCCCCGACGTGCGACCGTTGACCAACAGGACGTTCAACTCCGATCGCACAGTCAGCGACAACCAACGTTGGTTGTCGGCCGGCAACGAATCCTCCTCGAGCCTCACCACCAATCCATGCTCGCCCGATGCCGGCGCCATCAGTGTGAACTCTGCCGTCGAGTCCTGTCCCAACGGCACATCAATCCGCCGCGAGTCGACCAATTGGTCGTCGATCAACAATTCGATGCGCCGTCCGACAATCGGCACCGAGCCGTTGTTACGGATCGTCGCCGTCACCGTCATCGGTTGCTCGGCCGAGATAATTGGCGGATCGGTCACGATGCTTTGTACCGTTGCGTTGTCCGGCTCTGTTGACCCGACCTCGATTAGCACGATGGAGGCCTTATCCGCCAGTCGCCGCCAGGTCTCGCTGCTCTCCTTTCCGCGAAGAACCGGCCAGTTGTCCGCCTGGAAGTCGGAGATCACCACGACCTCACACTGCTCTCGCGGCTGTTTGACGTCGATGACCTCTGGGAGCGACGCCAGCGTGGCTGCGGCATCGCCGCGTTCCAACGTCAGCGGTAAAAGTTCGATCTCATCCAGCACGGACGTCGTCGCAAGCGTCGGTTGCCGGATGAGAACTCGCGGCTCTGAGCCGCAGATCCGCGCCAGCAAAAAGCGATCGCCCGACGCACTGCGGCGGACAAGTTCCTTCGCGGCTCCCTTCGCGATTTCAAACAACGTCTTTCCCGCTGACGACTTTTCCGCCGCACGCCCCATGCTCAGCGAGACGTCAAGCACAAGTATATGCAGCGTCGGCGGAGTCTCTATCGCGATCTTGTTCGCGTCCGCCCATTGCGGTCTCGCCAGCGCGAGCACAAGCAGCACGAGCACTAAAATGCGTGCGGCCAGCAACAGCAATTGTTCGAGCCGAGTCCGCCGCGACTGCTTTCGCACCGCCTCATGCAGAAACTGCATCGCGCCCCACGAGACCTCGCGATAGCGTCGGCGAAAAAGCCAATGTATCAACACTGGCACCGCCGCCAACGCCAACCAGCCCAACAACGCCGGAGTGACAAAGCCAATCGCCAGCAAATTCAACACGGACATCTCAAATCTCAAGTCTGAAATCTCAAATCTCAAATCAAACATCGTTTCACGGCCAAGTCGACTGGCATATCGGTTCGCATCACCGCGAAGTCGATTTTCAAGTCACGGCACTGGTGACGCAGCGATTCACGGTGTGACAGGAACTCGCGCTGATAGGCGGCGCGCAGCAATCGCGGCTCGACGGACAAGTCGGCCCAGCCTTCCAGGCCGCGAAACAGTGTCGGGTCGTCAAACGGAAAATCTTCTTCGGCCGGATCAACGATCTGCCAAACGCGAACGTCGTGCTTGCGATGCCGCAACAGTTGGAGTCCCCGCATCAGCGAGGTGGCTTCGGCGAACAGGTCGCTCAGCAAGATCACGACGCCACGCTTCGGCAAACGCTCGGCAATGTCGCCAAAAACAACAAATGGCGAGAGGGGTGCGTCAGCCCCCCGATTTGTTGATGGTCGCACTGTCTTTGAAGACATTTCGGATGTTTTCTTCGCGTTTGATGGCGCGGAGTCGTCCGAACTGATCGCGGGACTGACGCTCCCCGATCGCAATGCGAGTTTTTCCAGCACATGCGACACCTGCTTCCAGTGCGCGGGGTGACTGCCGGGGCGGACGACCTGTGTGACCTCACGGTCAAAAGCCATGAGACCGATCGCGTCTTGCTGTTTGACAGTGACGTAGCTGATTGCAGCGGTAACGTGCTTCGCGTATTCGAGCTTCGAGAACAATGCCGCTTCCGAGCGGAACTGCATCGACTCGCTGGCGTCAAGCAACACATGGCAAGCGAAGTTCGTCTCTTCTTCAAACTGCTTGACGAAGACTCGGTCGCTACGGCCATAGACCTTCCAATCCACGTACCGCAGGTCATCTCCAGGAGCATACTCACGATGCTCGGCGAACTCAGCGGCGAAACCGTGATACGGGCTGCGATGTGCCCCAGTGACGGCACCCTCGACGGTTCCGCGAGCTCGCAACGTTACGCCCCCGAGTTTGCTGAGCGTCTGCGGATCGAAGTACGGCAGAGTGCGATCGGTTGAAGTGGTCATTGGTTTTCGGAGGCCATCATCAAGAACGTTTCCAGACGGAGGAACCGCTCCTGTTACCGCCAGTCGGATCGGCCGGAACATGCTCGATCAACCGCCGCACCAAGGCATCAGCGCTCAGACCTTCGGCTTCGGCATGAAAATTCAAAACCAGACGATGCCGCAACACGGGCGCCGCAACCGCCTGCACGTCGTCGATCGTGGCGTGCGTCTGACCGCGTAACACCGCGCGTGCCTTCGCGCCGAGGATTAAACACTGACTTGCTCGCGGACCCGCGCCCCAGGTCACGAAGTCGTTGACGAAGCTCGGCACACCATTGCTGTCACCGCTCGCACCTTCGGCATGTCGCGTCAATCGAGTGAGTTGCAAGGCATATCGAATGACATGATCGGCGACCGGAACTCGGCGGACAATCTCTTGCAGCCGCAAAACCTCTTCTACGCCGAGGATCTTGTCGACCGCCGTATGGGTTCCGCCTGTGGTACTGCGAACGATCTCGAACTCTTCGTCCTCGGTCGGATAGCCCACTTTGACTTGCAACATAAATCGGTCGAGCTGTGCTTCGGGCAGAGGATACGTCCCTTCTTGCTCGATCGGATTCTGAGTCGCGAGCACGAAGAACGGCGACGGCAACAAATGCCGCTTGCCGCCGACGGTGACTTGCCGTTCTTGCATCGCCTCCAACAAGGCGGCCTGTGTCTTCGGCGGAGTGCGGTTGATCTCGTCCGCCAATAGCACATGTGCGAAGACCGGGCCGGACAGAAATCGCAGCTCGCGCGTGCCAGAGAGTTTGTCTTCTTGAATGACCTCGGTCCCCGTGATGTCTGCCGGCATCAGGTCAGGCGTGAATTGAATTCGGTTAAACGACAGACTGAGCGTGTCAGCCAGCGTCCGCACCATCAATGTCTTCGCCAGACCTGGCACGCCAACTAGCAAGCAATGCCCGCCCGCCAGCATCGCGATCAATAGTTCTTCAATGACTCGCTGCTGACCGATGATGGTTTTGCCCAGTTCTCGCGTGATCCGTTGATAGCTCTCCGCAAGCTTCGCGACCGCAGCCAAATCGGACTCAGGCGACAATGTGTTAGACACGGGGTGTAGCTCCAGGCGACAAGTGGCAACGGAAGTAGAGACAGGCCGCGCGTTGGTGGCAAGCGTGTGCCACGTTTTGCTGCCGACTGCCCATATGAAATCGACTCCCGACGCCACGATCACTGAAGTTGCTGACGCTGGAATTTCACCGACGACTGCATTTTGGGACGCTATAAAACTTGTTGACCTGACGTCACCGACGGCAACGATTCAAACTCAATGATCTTATGAAGAAGACCAGCCGGCATGAAAGCCCCCAAATTAATCATCGAAAAGCGTTCTGAAGGTTATGTCGCGTATCCGCTGGGATTGAAGGGAGTTGTCGGCGGACAAGGCAATACCTACGAGGAAGCACTGGCCGACGTGCGATCGGCGATTCAGTTTCATGTCGAGACTTTTGGGCCGGACATTTTCGAGGAGGATGGCATTCTCGAAGTTTTCATCGCGGACTCGCCGACGACGTACTCGAAGCTCTCAATCGCCGAGTTATGGCGCTCGACCGAACTGTCCGCATGGGCCTATGCACTGGACCGCTACTGGCAGATGGTAAAGCCCGCCAACCTTGAGTTGGAGCGGGCTCTCGAACAGTTGGATCTGGCGCGAATCCGCAGTCTCGACGCGCAGGGGTGGTACGACTTTCTCCACTCAGAGTACTTCCGCTGGAAGTACACAGCACGGAACCGATACGCCACGACGACCAAGAGCTTGGCACAGTACGCCACCGAGCCGTACGGGCTGGAGTTGCTACATGAGATCAAATGTCGACTTCTGGAAATCGACCAAGCAAACATCCAGGCCGGACTGTCTCTTGCCTGCGAGATCCGAGGTCTTGGAACGGCGGGAGCATCGGGCCTTCTCGCTCTCATGTTCCCGGCGACATTCGCCACCGTCGATCAATTCATCGTCAAGGCGCTGCGGGCGGTCGACGATATACCGGAGGCTGGCGCGCTAGCCAAAATGAAGCCAGAGAAACTAACCGTCACAGACGGGGTAATGCTCATCGGCACCGTCAGCCGCAAGGCGAAGGAAAACAGCAGGATGTTCCCCGCTAGCGACTGGACGCCTCGAAAGATCGACAAAGTGCAGTGGACCTATGGGCGGTAATTCATGGCACAACAAAGAATGTCGACGATTACCATAAAATCAGGCATTGCGATAGCGAATTAAGTTCGCCGCGACCCTTACGATATATGTCGAACTCAGAACACAAGCACTTTGAATGAGATCGCTGCCCTTCAGATCTCGGAAAAACAAAAAAAGGCTCTTCCTTGCGGAAGAGCCTTCAAAGACCCCGGCGATAACCTACTTTCACACCTTTCGGCACTATCATCGGCCCTGGCGGCTTAACTGTCGTGTTCGGAATGGGAACGAGTGTTTCCCAGCCAGGTATGTTCACCGGAGAAAACCTTGAGCGTTGGTTTCCCAATCGCTCAAGAGATGGTTGTGTCGTCTGCGAATCACACGTTCCGCGAAATCAACTTGTCTCGAAAAACCAAGAATAAAAATGGTCAAGCGTTCGTCCGTTAGTACCGGTCAGCTAAGACACTTACGCGCCTTACACGCCCAGCCTATCAACCTGGTAGTCTTCCAGGGGACTTCTGACCTTGCGGTCAACGAGACCTAATCTTGGGAGCGGCTTCGCGCTTAGATGCTTTCAGCGCTTATCCGTACCGTACGTAGCTACCCTGCCGTGCCACTAGCGTGACAACAGGAACACTAGAGGTACGTCCCTCTAAATCCTCTCGTACTAAAGAGAAAACCCCTCAAGTCTCGTACGCCCACAGTAGATAGGGACCGACCTGTCTCACGACGGTCTGAACCCAGCTCACGTAC
>JAYVSP010000007.1:0-7586 GCA_043775215.1 Planctomyces sp.
GAGTTTCGCCCTTTCAGGGCTTCTTATTGTTGTTCTATTCGTCACCCAGGGCTTCGCCCTGGGCTATCGAGTTGCACCCCTTTGGGGCGAAAAACAAGAATGTGCAACTTCAAAACTCACGCTTCGGGTTACTGGGCCGCAATCAGATCATCCTCGAAAAACGGTCTTTGGCCGCGTGACTTGCAATGAAGACAGTGTCTGCATCACGTTGTAGGCGGTGAGTTCGCAAAGCAACTTGGTCACGGACGCGTGCAGAGCGTCATCCAGTTTCGGCTCAATTTCTTTCAGCAGTGCGACGAGCCGCGCTTCCTGTTGCGTTAGCTCCGAGGGGTCAACTCGCCCGTCGGCCATCGCTTCGATGAACGTGCTTAACTGCTGCACATAGCCGTCGATGAGTGGTGTTTGAGTTGCGGCGTCGAGCCAGTTTTGACGAGCAGTAGTGGTCATTTCAATTGTTCCCTTCGATCAATTGGCGGATCGCGATGAGACGTTCTTGCAGCTTGGCGCGAGCGTCGGCGGAAGCGACCTTGTCGCGCCAACGCGGTGGCAGGAATTGACGCTCAGTGCATTCGAGCACCGCCGCGATTTCTTGCATTTCTTTTTCCAACCCTTCCGCGGCCGGGATGAATTCTTCGATGGAAGTTTCGAGATCAGCGCGGTCCACGGTTTCTCGTCCGCTTAACAAACTCCGGCGTCGTGCTCCCAGCAAGATGCTCTCTAAATCGGCTCCGCTGAGACCCCGCTCTGGCGACACGTCGGGGACCGCGGAGGCTCCCAGCACGATCTTGTTTTTCTTGGCCATCATCTCAAACATGAGGCGAATCTCGCCCGCATCTTGCGGAGCGAACAGCGGAACGTGGACTTCGCAGCGGCCCTGGCGTTTCAAGTCGATCGGCAACAGGTCGGGACGGCAGGTGAGCAGCATCCAAATGATGCGTCCACGATAGCGCGTGTCGCCCATTTGGCTGGCGATCATGGAGAAGACTCGCCCAGATGTGCCCGAATCCCCGTCGGCTCGGCGATCGCCCAAAGAGGCGTCGGCTTCATCAATGATCACGACAATCGGGCCGAGCGACCGCAGCACGTTGAGCACTTGTTCGAGATTGCCTTCCGTTTCGCCAACGTACTTGGAACGAAAATTGCGCAGCTTGACGCACGGAATGCCAATCGACCCGGCATAGCACTCGGCCAGAAATGTCTTGCCGGTCCCCACCGAACCGCAGAAGAGATAGCCCATCGGAGCCATCTCCAGTCGACCTTGACTGAGCCAAGTGGCGTCCTGAGTCAACCGGGCTTTGGCCTCGGCCACGCCGACAACCAGGTCGAGCGTGTGTGATGGCTCCACGAATTCCACCAGGCCCTGGCATTGGCGTTCGATCATCGACTTCTTCAGCTTGCGAAACTGTTTCGGCTCAAACCCGCGGGTTGATATTTGTGAGAGCACGACATTCAGGTTGACCAAGTTCAGACCGCTGGAGTTCTGTGCCAAGCTTTCAGGAGTCAGCCCGCCGAGCTTGCTGAGGTCCACATTCGCCGACGCTTTTGCGACGTAACGCTGCCGATCGTCGACGGTCGGTAGCGGTACTTCGATCGTGGCGACATGCGGGTTTTGCACCAGTCGCTCGCTGATTTCCGAGAGCTTTTCCGTGATCAAGCAAAAGGCAATGTTTAGCCGCTTGATATACGGATTGGCGGCCCAACCGATCATTCGGACCAATCGCGAGGCTTGACCTCGAGCCAGCGAACCGAGGTCGCCAGTAGGAAGTAGATACTGAGCGTGCTCAAACACCAGTGCCAACCGCCGACGGTTGTTTTCATTCTCTTCCAAGACGTTGTGTTGAATCAATTGTTCGATCGGATCGAAGACTTTGTCGGGATCGCGCGACCAGGTGGCGGGCAAGCCGATCACGCCGCTGATGTGTTGCATCATCTGTTGCAATCGCTTGCCATCACTACCGGCCAAGGGTCGCAAACCTCGCCCGACGTCATACGCGAGAACAACGTCCCACGAACCGAAGACCTGTGTCGCCAAGAAGTCGGGCAAGCTGACAAACGTGTCTTGACCCGCGACATCTTGGCACCGGACCAAGTCATGCACGTTACCGTGAAGCACGAACTGGCAAATGGTCCCGGAGTAATACAACTCGGCAAGCTCGCGCGCCCAGGCGGGATGCCAGTCCGGCAAACTTGCGGCGGTCAGACCATGAGAGACGGCATCGGCGACGGACATGATACCTGTTTCTTTGCGGTGAAATCTGGCGCCGGACCATGAACCCGAATTCACCGTAGCCACGTTCGCCAGAACGTGGGGTTTTCACCGGTTCGCCCACGTTCTGGCGAACGTGGCTACGGTTTGGAAACCGAATCTACGCACTTTGTTTCTCGGACTGTCGGGCTGGTCCCAGTTCTTTGGTCGTTTCCGGCACGTTGGCGGTCTCGGGTGTCACCAAGCCCATTTCGACTTCAAACTGCCGCAGGGCCTGATCGGCCAGGGCTCCTTCCATGGCCTGCTCTTTTTGAATCTCGGCGATCCCTTCCCCAGAAAGATCGGCGGCAACACGGGCTTTGGCACGGTTCAGACCGATCTTGTCTTGGATGACCTGTTCGATCTGGCCGAAGTCGGTGGTCACGTCGAAGTTGAATGACTGAGACAACTGAGCGAGCTCGGCCTCGGCCTTGCTCATCTTGAGTTCCGCGTCGTACTTCTGGATGTTCTCGCGGACCTTCTGCAAGTTGCCACTGGCGCGTTTGATCTTGGTGATGTTGTTGTCATACGCCGTCTCGTGCATCTTGAGCTGACCTTCGTTCTCCGTCAGTTGTTGCTTGGCTTTCTGCAACTCCAGCGCGAACTTCGACGCGGTCTCGCGATCGCCCGAGGTGAGGTAGGCTTTGATCTTCGCTTCCAGATTGGCGACATGCGACTTGTCATTCATGACCTGTCGAGAGACACGTTCCACCAACGAGCGATATTGCTCGACCCCCTTGCGTCCCTCCTGGAGTTGTACGACCGACAGATCGTACTCGTATTGCATTTGGGCGATGGGATCGGCTGTCCAAAAGAAGTTGGCCAGCTTGTTCAATTGTGCCGAAAGCGAATGCCAAAGTTTGCCAAGAATCATGGGAGACCAGACCTTTCTCGCCTGCGAGCAGAAGACGCCACCGAACCTGTGGACGGTCGCCTCGCGCGTGGTTTGATATCCCCCGGTCCCGTGACTGTCAACCTGATGCCATCCGGCAACAGTCCGGCAGAGCGGGAACTGTCGCCCCGATCTGACCGTCTCTTCGGCTGTTTGAGCAGCAACCTGTTGCGTTGGCGAGTCGGTCTGTCACATAATCTCTCCGCATTCAAAGGCTCCGGCCGCGTTTTGGCTGAACACACGGGATCGCGCTCATGTCTTTCGCGTTTCAACGAGAGTTCGCTTTTCGACGACTGATTGACGTGCGGCCCGCTGTTCTGCTGGCGGTCGCGTTCTTGTCGATCGGTTTCTCCAGTCAAACGGCATCCGCCTGGCAGGTCACGAAGAGCGGCAGTCCGCGCCCTGTATCTCCACGAAGCGGAGTCGTCGCTGTCGAAGGTCAACCGGTTCCGCCCGGGCAGACTCCGATGCCGGGACAGCCGGGGGCGAAACCGCCCGACGGTACTCCCGCCGATCCGAACAAACCGAAAGAGGGCGACAAGAAAGACGGAAACGCGCCCCTCACGACTCGTCCCGCGAAACCGCAAGCACCTCCCAATCCCGATGAATTGAAGAACCTCAAGCCTGACGAGAACGGACAAGTCCGGTTCAACCTCAAAGGACAGCCTTGGCCGGATGTGCTGGAGTGGCTGGCCGAGACCTCGCAGAAAAGTCTCGATTGGCAGGAACTCCCGAACGATTATCTCAATTTGGTTACTCAGCAGAGCTACTCGATAGAGGACGCTCGCGATCTGCTCAACCGGCACCTGTTGTCGCGCGGCTTCACGATGATCACTCAGGGCGAAACGATCTCGGTCGTCGCGGTGGCGAAGATCAATCCTGGCATGGTCCGGCGCGTCGACCCGACTGAGCTCGACAAATTGCCGGACAATGATTTCGCAAAGACGTCTTTTTCGCTCGACTGGCTGCTGGCCGACGAAGCGGAAAACGAACTCAAACCGATGCTCAGCCCGAATGGCAAGCTGACGCATCTCACCGCAACCAACCGGTTGGAGGCGATGGATTCGGTCATCAATCTGCGACAGATTTGGGCCGTCATTCAGGAAGAGCAGTCCGGCGGCAAGCAAGAGCGACTGGTCCGCGAATTCAAATTGAAGCACACCAAAGCCTACGACGTGTTGGAAAACTTGCACATCATCTTGGGGATCAACAAGCCGACTCAAAAGGCTCGCCGCGGCAGCAGTGGCAACGGAGGCGGCGGCATGGACCCGAACATGATGGGTCAGTTCCAGCAGCAGATGCAGCAAATGATGCAGCAAATGCAGCAGGGGATGCAGCAAGCTCAGCAGGCCGGCGCGGCTGGTGCCGGCGGCGTGAAACGCAAACCGGGCGAGATCCATCTGCTGGCCAATGAAAAGGAAAACAGCATCCTGGCGAACGCTCCGCCAGACAAAATGGCGATCATCGCTCAGGCGGTCAAAACGCTGGATGTCGCCTCCGAGACTGGCGAGAACCTGCTGCAAAACGTGCAACGCATGCAGGTCTATCGGCTCAGCGGTATTGATCCGCAGTCGTTGATCGACTTGCTCGACAACGTCGGCAACCTCGATCCGACGACGAAGCTGCAACTCGATGCGAAGAACAAGTCGATTGTCGCATATGCCTCACTCGCCGATCATCTGACGATCAAGATGCTGGTCGACAAGCTCGATGGCAGCGGCCGGAAGTTCAGTGTCATTCCGCTACGAAAGCTGGCGGCCGATTATGTCGGCGGGACGATCGAATTCATGATGGGCGGCGGCGAAAAGAAGGAATCCTCCAGCCGCAACAATCCGTACTATGGCTACTACGATCCGTACGGCGGCGGTCGGGGAGGGTCATCGCAGACGGAGGGGACCGACAAGTTCCGCGTTGATGCGGACGTCGAGAATAATCGCCTGCTGCTATGGGCGAACGACATCGAGATGCGCGAGATTGAAAACCTGTTGATCAAGTTGGGTGAAATTCCGCCTCCCGGCGGCAACCGCAACACGCAGCGAGTGCTCGACAGCCTCGACCCCGAAGACGCCGAACAACTGTTGGAAAAAATCCGCCGCATCTGGCCGGGAATTGCTCCCAACGAATTAATCATTGATGGAGCCGAGCCTCCGCGACGCTCAGGTCAACCCGCTGATCCCGACACGACCGCGAATCCGAAGAAGCCTCCGAAAGTCACAATTCCGAAAGACGACTCGGCCAACAGAAGTCAGAAGTCAGAAGGCAGCAGTCAGGAGCCAGAAGTCAAGACGATCGCGCCGAAAATGAAGGCCGCTCCGCCGGTTGGTGCTCGCGCGCCGGCTGGTGCTCGCGCGCCGGCTGGCGATTTGAAGACGGACGTTCGTCGCGCATCCCCGTCCGAACGGATTGCGATGCAGCCCAAGGCGCGAGAATTCTTGCAGCTTGTCGCGCAACGCGAAGGCTCGCAGATTTCAAATCTGAAATCTCAAATTTCAAATCCAGGATCTGAAATCTCAAATCTGAAATCTGAGATCTCAAATCGAGAACCTCAAATCAAAGATCAAGACGAGGAAGTCTCAGATCGCGACTCCCCAATCAATAATCAAAAATCGAAAATCGAAAATCCCGATCCCCCACCCGTCCGCATCCGCCGCGGTCCAGACGGCCGTTTGTTTCTGGAATCGCAGGACACGCAGGCTCTCGATCAATTGGAGGATTTGTTGCGCGGAGCGGCTCCGCCACGCAAGGACTTCAAAGTCTTCTACCTCAAGTACCCCTCGACGTGGGCGTACTCAGTCGAGCTCAATCTGAAGGACTTCTTCAAGGACGAAGAGAAGAAAAGCGGTAGCACTTTCAATCCGTACTGGGGCCGCATGATGCCGAGCGAGGAGAAGGATACGGCGCGGCGGCTCTCGAAGAAAAAGCCGCTAAAGTTCATCTCCGATTCCGACAGCGGCACGATCATCGTCCAAGGGGCCGACCCGACGCAGCTCAAGGTCATCGAAGACCTCATCAATATCTACGACCGGCCGCCCTCAAGCGACGGCAAACAGGTCCGCAAGACGCAGACCTTCACGCTCAAGTACTCCAAGGCCACGATCCTGGCGGAGGCGATCAAAGACGTCTATCGCGATTTGCTCTCCTCCACGGACAAGGCTTACCAAAACCAACAGGGCAAAGACGGTCAGAAGCCGCCCGAACGCAACTACACGTTCGTGTACGGCGGTGCGTCCGGCGGCGACGACAAAAAAGGCCAACAAGAAACCCCCGTGAAGTTCAAAGGATTGATCTCGGTCGGCGTGGACGAGATTTCCAACACGATCATCGTCTCCGCTCCAGAGAGTCTGCTGGAGAACGTCGCCGAACTGATCGAGCGGCTCGATCTCGTCGCGCGGCCGACCAACACAGTGCAGGTCGTGAAGGTCAACAGCCAAGTGAACTCGGCCGATTTGCAAAAGCGGCTGTCGAAAATCTTCGTGAAGCCCCAGCAACGCACGCAACAACGTCCGAACCAAGGTCAGCCGCAACAGCAACAGCCCCAAGAGAACAATGAAGAGCCGCTGGTCGTGCCCTAATGCCGAAATTCCCCCAACGACCCTGTGTCGGTGGTGAAATCTCTTGTCGCTATTCGATCGCTGACCGAAAATGAATTTGGCAGAATCATGCGGGGCAGAATCATTCGGTAATCAGCTTCGCTCATTTGTGTTCTATGATTCTGCCGATCAAATCGCCAAAATGACCGGTAGCCATAAGGCATTTCACCACCGACGCGGGGTCGGTGGGGAAATAATGACCCACGAAACAGGAGGCTCATCATGATTGCGACCAGTTGTCATCGCTGTGTTTCGAGCCTCACGGTGAGGCTCGTTTGAGCCTTTCGTTCTGATCGGCCGAAGCGTCCCATGAAGAATTGGGCGTCGGTTGCTAGTCGTGGAGTTCTGATTTATGTCGCATCGACATTCGGCCCGACCGTCGGGTTCGGGTCTTCGCAAATCGCTCCAACTGTGCAAACAGGTGGAGCAGACGTTGAACCAAGTGTTGTCCGGTGAGTGCGACGACGACGTGCTGCGCGAGCTGCTGGTCGTCGGCGTGCAACCACTGGCGGGGACGTCTCAATTGCTGGTCATGGTCCAGCCGTTTGATCCCGTCAGTTCGCCGGGAGTGCCTGAAATCCTGGAGCACCTGCAACGAGCGAAAGCTCGGCTGCGAGAAACCGTTGCCGAGACAGTCTCGCGTCGCAAAGTCCCCGACCTGTTGTTTCAGGTCGCCGCCCCGTAGCGTGAGGGGTCGGGAGTCTTTTTCATGCCGCACAAACCACGTCGTGTGTGCGATGAGGCGCCGCGGCGGCATGAAAAAGACTCCCGACCCCGTTTCTTTAGACTCCTCTGCTTCCGAAAGTTGTTGCAGTTGAGTCAAGTTTTCGCGGGCGAGAGGAATAAGGTAAAAATAGGG
>JAYVSP010000008.1:0-3286 GCA_043775215.1 Planctomyces sp.
GATGCATCGCCGCTTTCCTTTGCGGCGAAGCCGCTTTTTCTTGGAAGAAGTCAAAATAAAATCATTCACAATCCAAAGCGGCTTCGCCGCAAAGGAAAGCGACGATGCATCGCCGCACTCCAAAATGATAACCGGAGGATTTAACCGTGGCATTTGGTTTTGGCCGCAAGGCTGAAGAAGAAGAGGAAGAAGAGGAAGAAGAAATTGAACTCGTCCTCTTCCAGGGTGCGCTCAATGGCAAAGAAGCCAATCTCAAAGAGAATCAGAGGTTGGTCCAAGCCGGATTGAATCCCGCCAAGGAATTGGTGACCGACGGATTGTCGCGCCGGGCGGAGACGATTCGCATCGACCCGAAAGGTGAGCGTGCACAAGTCGTCTTCATTGTGGACGGCATGCCCCTCGCCGGCGGCAAGCTGACCAAGCCGCAAGCACTGGCGATTACTCAGATGCTCAAATTGCTGGGCGGACTGGACATCAAAGTCCGCGATCAGCCGCAAGTCGGCGGGCTCAAGGGACAGTGGAACGAACTCCCGTGGGAATTGGTCGTCCAAACGAAACCGGTGGAAGGTGGCGAGCAGCTCATCATCAAGACGCGTAATCTCAAAGAGAAGATGATCACGCCCGATGACCTGGGTATGCCCGACACCATGAGGCCCAAAATTCGCGAATGGTCCAGTCAGCACAAGGGACTGCTTCTTGCGGTGGGGATGCCGAACACGGGAGTCACAACAACGGCGTTCGGCATGCTGCGCGGCGTCGACTGTTATCTGTATCAGATCCATTCCGTTCGAAACATGGGGACACGCGAGGTCACCAACGTCACCGATTTCAAAATGAATGCGGCCGACGATCTGGAAACCACTCTGATGCGCGTGGTGCGTGTTGAGTCAGATGTGGCGTTCATCGACACCCTCAGCACGGCCGAGATCGCAAAATCCGCGTTCAAGATGCAGGATAAGATCGCAATCATCAGCGACATGCAGGCCAAGGACTGCGCCAGTGCGATCGTGCAGTTGGTGCAATGGGTCGGCGATGCCAAAGTCGTGGCCGAGGGGTTGATGGGCCTCATCAACGCCAAGCTGATCCGGAAGCTTTGCCCGGAGTGCAAGCAGGCCTATCGTCCGAATCCGAAGCTCATCGCAAAGGTCGGCCTTCCTGCTGATACGAAGACGCTGTATCGCAAACCGGTCGCCACCGAAAATGAAGAGGGTGAAGTTGTGGAACCGCCGCCGTGCGGGAAATGCAACGACACCGGCTACTTCGGACGCACCGGTATTTTCGAGTACATCGAAATGACGCCGACCCTGAAAGAGCTGGTCATCAGCGGAGCCGACGCCAACGCGATCCGAACTCAAGCCCGCAAGGAAGGGATGCCCATCTTCTCGAAAGACGCCTTGCGTTACGTTGCCAAGGGCCTCACATCATTGGAAGAGTTGCAGCGGGTTTTTAAGCCAGCCGGGTAAAGGTGATTTTTGATTTTTGATTTGCGATTTCAATCAAAAAACAAAAAACAAAACTTGTCGCATGTCAGATTACGGACTCACCCCTGGAGCCATGCGAGCACTCGACGGCGCAGGGCGCTTGGCATGGGCGGCGGGAGGAGCGGCGGTTGAGCCGGTGCATCTGTTGTGGGCGTTGGCGCTGGATGAGTCGCGGGCGGCGGACTTACTGACTCGCTCTGGCATTCTTGCGGAACGGATCGACGCCGCGTTTCCGCGACCGGGCGAAAGCGATGTCGTTCTCAGCTTTGATCCGCCGCCGATACCAATGCCATTGAGTCCGTCAGTGTCGAGCGTACTGCTCGAAGCGCGGACGATGCTCTCGCGGCTGGGTCTAGAGCTGGAAGTTGGCAGCGAGCATTTGCTCTTCGCATTGGCGGTCGTGGATGTCGCGATCGGTGAGTTCTTCAGTCGCTACGGACTCGGTCCTCACGGACTCGCGAAGCATGTGGCCGAGGCTGCCGGCATTGCGATGGAACCGATCATCCCGGGATTCCAAATTCGATATTCCGAACCAACCGAAGCCGACCACACCGATACGCTCCGCACACTCGACGCGGCCGCCAACCGCTGCCGCGAAGGACTGCGAGTCGTCGAGGACTTCGTGCGGTTCTCGCTCGACGACGCACATCTCTCGCGGTTGTTGAAGGAACTGCGGCACGAACTGACCGAGCGTCTTAGCGATCTTGACCGGCTCGGCCTGGCTGCCGCGCGAGACACGTTGGGGGATGTTGGCACGCGAATCAAAGTCACTCACGAACAATCCCGTCAACATCCCACGGACATCGTCCAGGCCAACTGCCGCCGTGTCGCCGAGGCACTGCGAACACTGGAAGAGTTCTCCAAATTCGTGATCGCGAAGCTCGCCGATCCGCAGTTGCCGGCGCATCTCGAACAACTGCGATACCGGCTCTACACAATTGAGAAGGCCTTGGCCACGATGTTGTTGTCGCGCGACCGGCTGGCTGGCCGCGACCTGTACTTGCTGGCGACCGAGTCGTTGTGTCATCACGGCCTCGGGCCGGCTGTGCGGCAAGCTCTCGAAGCGGGCGTCGGCATCATCCAACTTCGTGAAAAAGAACTGACCGACCGCCGGCTGCTGGAATCCGCACGCCGCTTGCGTGAATGGACTCGTGAGGCCAATGCCCTTTTCATCATGAACGACCGAGCCGACCTTGCCGTGTTGTGTGATGCTGACGGAGTTCACGTCGGCCAAGAGGAACTCACCGTCCGCGAAGCGCGCCGCATCGTCGGATCAAAACGATTGGTCGGCGTCTCGACGCACACGATCGAACAGGCGCGGCAAGCAGTTCTCGACGGAGCCGACTACCTCGGCGTCGGCCCGGTGTTTCAAAGCGGAACAAAGTCTTTCGATCAACTGGCGGGGCTCGACTTCGTTCGCCAAGTCGCCGCCGAGATCACACTGCCGTGGTTCGCGATCGGTGGAATCTCGCTCGACAACGTCGCCGCCGTGAAGTCCGCGGGAGCCAGCCGCATCGCCGTCAGCAGCGCGATCTGTTCCTCACCGATCCCCGGACGAGCCGCCGCAGAATTGCTGGACCAGCTCAAATAGATCAATCACTCGTTTCCCCGTTCGGCGTCGTGCGAAGTGAGGGGTCGGGTGTTCGGTTTTTCGATTTTGGCGGTGAGCGTCATTGTTTGTCGCACAGACTTTCATCCGCCAAAATCGAAAGGCTCTTCCGGTGTTCCGGGGAGGCCAGTTTTCAAGCCACGGATGAAACACGGATTGAACACGGATCAGGACAGCGAACGAGGCCAATTAGAAT
>JAYVSP010000009.1:0-3094 GCA_043775215.1 Planctomyces sp.
ATTTCGCTCGGTTGCAGCAACAGTGTTGCCAATGCGATGAATCGCAAGGAGCCGTCTGAAAACTGGTGCGGCCCAAATTCGTAGTCTCGTCCTTTGTGAGTCCAGTTCAAGAAGATCTGCTTTTCGTTGAGCTTGCTCGGTTCCAAACTAATACACATCCGGCAAAATTCCCTGGCGTTGTTGATGGAAGAAACTTTGAGCGATTCCTTCCGAGCGTGTGTTGCCGCTTGGCGGACGCTTCGCGGAAAGGTCGGGCAAGTCGGTGGGGAAACCTAAGAGTTCCCGCAGAAGCTGTTCACCTTCGGCTGTTTCTTGCGTCGTCAGGAATTTCAACAGGGAAATCAATCGGCGACGAAACTCAACCAATAGCGGCCGGTTCAGGTGACAAGCGCGGATCAGAAACCGATCTTCGGCTGACAATGGCTCGGCAGTTCCATCCGACGCGAATTCCACATGTTGAGCCAGCGAATCGCGCTTCATGTCGAACGGAAGGAGCGTGTCTTGCCGATTTCGATTGCAACTGCAACAGGCGTAACAGAGATTGTCATAGTCATGCACTCGGCTGGGATCGATGCTTTGCGGCGTGATGTGATCAACCGCAAATTCTTCCGAGCCGTCCGGTCGCCATCGCTCGCGAGTCAGACAATAGACGCATCGGAAAATGAACTCATCACGCAGCCAAGGCTTGTAGGCGCGGAACTCGGTGTAGCCGCGCGGTCCATGTCGGCGCGCGTGAGGAGTTGTCGGATAGCGCAGGACCGTTTCACAAAATCGCTTTTACCAATTCATTCATGGGGAAGTCCCGGATGACGAAGCTGCTCGCCGTTCGCGGGCAGTCAGAGCCTTCAGGAGTTGCCGATCTTCCGGCTCGCTGGCTTTGGCCACGGCCTCTTGCAGAGTGTCCAATTCCTGAGCTTCCTCAGTGGACAAGCCTTGGCTGTACTCCAGGGCGATCAAATCCAGACGACGCGAATTGATCTTGCTCCATGTGTTGGACTCACCCGGCCGCGATGCCGCCTCCTGGAGAATACGAACGGCGAAATCTCCCACGGAAACGCGAAGCGCATCGGCTTTTGGCTTCAATTGCCCAGCCAGTTTGTCATCCAACACCACGGTCACGGACATTGCATCATCCTCACGATGGTGAAAAAAAGTCCGAAAGCGGATTGATGCTAACCCGATAGGTCGATGCGGTCCAGCACCTCCCGACTGCGGAGCCGCTGATCCGCCAATTCCGAAAAATCGCACACCCGACCCCGCGTTCAGAATCACTCGGCAGGACATTGCGCAAGTCATGTCGCAGCGCTGCCGAATTCCGCTCTAAACGCTTACGAAATACGCGGATCAGGTAAATGCTCAGGCGTGGCCTTCGATGATGCGGATGGTGTCAAGGGTTTGGAGTTTGTCGAGGGCGATGCAGGTCTTCAAACTCTTCGCGGAGCGGCGTGCCACATTGATTTAGAGGTCCGCGTTTTCCAGAGCCGCGATGAACGGCAGATGCCGATGGTCATCGTTGTAATCCAGTCCATAACCCACGACGAACCGATCGGGGATTTGGAAGCAGTGAAAGTCCGGCTCGATCGTGACTTTGGCCTTTCCGATTTTCCAGAGCAGCACGGCTGACCGAACGCTGCGAGGCTGGTACTGGCGCACGGTCGACAAGAGTGCCGAGAGTGTGTGGCCCGTGTCAAAGATGTCGTCGACCAGCAACACGGCGCGATCACGAATATCCGGCAACAGAGAATCGTTGATGCGCAGATCCAACGGTTTGGTGGTGGCTCCCCGATAGCTGGAGGCTTGAATCAGTCCTACTCGCAGTGGCAGGTCGATGGTTCGGATCAGGTCGGAAAGAAACACAATGCTGCCGGTGAGCACTCCCAGCACGGTGAGTGGCTGGCCGCGATACTCGTCGGCGATTTGCTTTCCTAACACTTCCACGACGGAGCGGATTTCGCGTTCTTCGATCAGCGTTTGCATAACCCGTCGTCCAGCAGAGGCGATTGAGCGGCAGAGGGCGGAAATTTACAGTCCGCATTCGGTGCGGGATAGCCATTGCTTTTCGCGAGGCTGCGGATGACGCTTGCTGAATTGCGGAGAGTCAGTTGGCGTTAGTTTTTTAGGACCGGCGCATCGATAAGTGTCGAATTCGGGGATTGGAGAATAGAGATTGCTGAGCGAGGCTCGCGATCTTGCTGCTCTCATTGCGACCCCAAAAATCTCTCAGAGGAGTTTCACCAAATCGGCATGTCACAGTTTCATCCGGGATGGCAGACGGTTGAGATCCAGGGCAAAACGGCGGACGTCTTTGAGCCGTTGCGGCCGAGAGAGCCGGCTCGCGCGGTGTTGTTTCTGCACGGTCACGGTTTGCAGACGCTGCACAGCAATCCGGTTTACACGGCTGAACTTGAGCGGCACGGACTGCGAGCGGTTTGCCCGCACGGACAGCGATCGTGGTGGCTGCCAATCGTCTGTCCGGTATTTGACGTCGAGTTATCTCCCATCAGATTTCTGCGGACGTACGTGTTGGACTTTCTGGCGGAGCATTGGGGCGTGCAGCCTACGAGCATCGGTTTGCTCGGCGTGAGCATGGGAGGACAAGGCGTCTTGCAGCTTGCCTATCGGCACCCGAGCGATTTTCCGGTGGTTGCCGCGTTGGCTCCCGTGATTGATTTTCACGAGTGGTACGGCCAGGGGCTGCCGTTGGACGAGATGTTCGCGGATCGCGAAGCCGCTCGGCAGCAGACGGTTGTCTTGCAGGTTCAAGGGTTGAATTGGCCGCGACACCAATTTCTGGCGTGCGATCCGGCGGATCACGATTGCCGGCCGAGCGTCGAACGATTGGTAAGCAAGCTGCGGTCGTCGGGAATTCCGTTCGAGAGCGATTTGACGACGTCGCACGGCGGACATTCGTGGGAGTATTTCAATCACATGGCTGGTCCGGCTTTGGCATTTCTGACCGCAGCCTTAGACGCAGAAGACCGCCGTCTGGTGTAATGTCCACGAGCCTCTCCGAGGCTTAGGACCGGCGCATCAATAACTGTCGTAGCCGAAGTCGCCAGACTTCGGATCTGAACTCTGGCGAGTTCAGCGACAT
>JAYVSP010000010.1:0-11632 GCA_043775215.1 Planctomyces sp.
CGGCGCGAGTGTTGAGCGGTTTGGGTACTTGGCTCCGATCATTGCTTGGCGAAATGAAGACGGGGAACTGATCGTGCTCGACGGTCACAAGCGGCGGGAGTTGTGGTTGGCGGCTTGTGGGGCGGCTCAGAAGTCTGGGGGCGGTGTCCCGGTGGCTCCGCACGTCGTAGAACTGCAACTCGTCTCGCGCGATGAGGCGCTGCTGTTCGTCATCGACAACGCCACGGGACGGCGGAACCTGTCCGACCTGGATCGAATCGCGTTGGCGTCCAAGCGAGAAGTCATCGTCCGGCAGATGGCTCGTGAGCATCAAAGAACGTCATCCGGTGGCGTGGCTCCCCAGCTTTTGGCGCAAGCGCCGAAAGCTGACCCCAAGCCGATCGACACTCGCGCCGAGTGCGCCAAAGTCGCGGGTGTTGGCGAGCACACGTACTCGGCGGGGAAGGCGATTCTCGACGCGGTGGCTGTCGGCACACTGCCGGCGCAAGTCGTGGCTGACATCAACGACGGCAAGGCGAGCATTCATGGCGTCGCCAAAGGACTCAAGCGGACGGCAGCGGCCAAGCCAACACGGAAGACAAAGGCGACTGCCTGGCAGACGCTCGTTCGCAGGTTTGCAACAGCCGTTCGTCGCCTCATTAGCCGTGACGCTCAACGGCGAGTTGAGATTGCGGCCGAACTACGACTTGCCGTAAGAAATCAACCGCAAGTCATCGCTTCGCGTAATGCGTGGCCAAGCTCGTTTGCGGACTAAACTCGACCCCTTTCTTGGGATCATCGAGAAGGCAGTGCAAGTCTTGCGCGATCATTTCCCGTCCGCCGATAGTGGCCGATCTTTTGACGCCCCCAATCGGCTGGTGGCATTTGCTGAAGTTGCTCGTGGAGCGACTTTTGACCGAGCTTGTCGCGGTGAGGTGGGGTTAGCCTATTCGTCTGCAAACGTCCCATGTTGGTCGCACAATCTTGATCTTTACGCATTTTAGCCTGTGCGCTACCGTCCCGCTCCCTTCACCTCCGACGGCACTCCGACACCAATTCCCACCTCTCCGGTTTTAGTGACACCTCATGTTGCTACTTCGGCGGAAGCCGATGTTCGCACGTCGCTCTCCACTCCCAGTTGCTGATTTCAATGACAACAGCAGACCTCAAATTGAAGGGACGGCAGCTCTATAGCGAGCGTCGGTACTCGGAGGCGATTCCGCTTCTCAAAGAAGCGACTGACGGGGCGTCTGAAGATGAGAATCTCTGGCAACAACTCGTGCTGGCGAATCATTTGGCCGGACACTTTGAGCAAGCCGCCATTGTCGCCAAGCAAGGGCTACAACAGCACGAGCGATCGGCTTGGCTGTGGATGCAGTTGGGGAGTGAACTCATTGAGCTGGACCGACTGGATGAAGCCGAAACGGCGCTCGATCGGTCGCACCGGCTGAAGCCTCGCGAGCCTTGGCTCTGGCGCTACAACGCGCGGCTCCATCGGAAGCGGAAGAATCTGTCGTTGGAAATCGACGCGCTGGAAACATTAGTTGCATTGAATGCAGCGGACGGAAACGATCTTAACTGGCTTGGTATCGCGCATCGTAATAACGGCAACCTCGCTAAAGCGGTGGAGTATTACGGCCGATCCGTGGCGACCGCACCGGATGTCGCAGCACTATTCAACATGGGTCTGGCATTCGCAACACCCGAACTCTCTCAGGACATCGACGCGACCGATGCTCATCGGCGAGCGCTGCTATTGAATCCCAAATATGAAAAGTCGCGGGAACAGTTGAATGCGCTTAAACAGAAACTCAGTCCGCTTGCCGTGCGTGCCCGCCAAGCGTCGGCGAGTTTATTTCCGCAGGAAAGGAGATTCGATTTCTACGTCAGTCCCATTGAAGCACTGAATTTGGTGAACATTAAGAGTGTTGAGGATTTGGAACCGAAGGCCGTCAGGCATGCGAAGAGGGAGTTATTCGCAGCCATTGAACTCGAAGGGACAGTGAGTTGGCTCGATGATTTTCGTCTCGACAAGGCACGAGCGATCGCCGTGCTGGACGAACTCGACGACCACACCAAACGCGCGCACCACCTCGCGATTTTCCAGAACAAGCCGCTCTTGCGATTTCTGACGCGCGGTGAGGTCGATCATTTCCTGTACTCAGACGATTTCTTTCCAAGCAAGACGCTGGAACTTCTCGACAGAGAACCGGGGTTTCGCGACTTTCTCAGCAAGCCGTTCGCTCAGCAATTCAATCTGCTGCTTTCTCGCGCGATCGATCGGTCTGAAATGGATGTTGTCGAAGCGCTGTTCGATGGCCGTCGCTGGTGTAATCCAGAGCATGACGATACTTGCTTTGCCCATGCGTTTGAGCGAACACAAAAATTGGTGGAAGTGCTCGAGTCAATGGCCGAAGAGGCGACCAAGCGAAAGATCGGCGTCAACGAGATATCGGATTGGCTCCGCAACCATCATGTCGTGGAACTTTTCAATCTCCTGCCAGTTGCGTTTCGCACAACACAGTCCGAGTTGGTGTCGAATCTTCGCGCGCTGGCGCTGGCATGTCACAACAAACACGGCGATTCGCGCGGCTCTCATGCGATCTTGCTACTTTGCAACAAGTTTCAATTTAAGAGTGCGGTCCTGAATGAGCGGTTGAAAAACGATTTTGCCACCATTGCAGAAATCCTCGCGACCGAGAAATCGCCAACGGTAGTCCGTCCGGTCGAGGCACCCCACCAGCGCGCGCCCACTCGCCCAGCCAAGAATGAGTCTCCCGTCGCGGCATGGATCATCTTGCTCCTGTTTGGGTCGGCAATCGGAGTCGCAAAGATTTGGAATTCCATCGGAATGACGGCACGAGCAACGCGGAGTTCTGTGACCACGAACGCAACATCGACCGATCGGCATATTAATTCTGGCTTGCAGAACTATGACTCGGAAATCAGAAGCTTCGCAGAGCCGGAGCGTCTCGTTCGACCGTCCCCGGTACTCACTGGAGATGATATTGAGAAGCCGGAAAGCAATGTACCACTGAAAAGACCGAATGCGGTCGCTCCCGCTGTGCAGTCGAATCACGTCGCTCGAAAACCGACTACAAAGTCACCTTCGCCAAATCTCGAATCATTGGAGTTAGAAGATTTGGATTTGCCGCTCGAAAGGGAGTTTCCGGCACCAAAGTTGGTACCTGTACGGCCACAACCGGATCCCAAAATCGCGTCCAAAGCGATGGCAACGCCGGACACCGAATCCATCGAGAACTCTGACGGCATCGCCAAAGCCTCCGCGACCGTGAGGCGCGAGATTCCGTCAACCCCACCGCCAGCGACCCCATCAACTCCACCGCGAACAATCGCTTCAAAGCCGCCGCCTCCAACTCCACCAAAAGTGCCTTCGGTGAAACCTCCGCCGGTTGCGCCTTCGCAGCCACCGACAGCAATTGGTGAAACACGACGTTATCCGGCAGCTAAACCAAGCTTACCGCAAGAAAATCAGTCATCCCCAAAGGGAGCCTTCCGATGGAAATTGCCCAGCTTCTTCCCAAAACGAAAAACGTCCTCACCGTGATCAATCAGCTCTGCGAGTTGGAGCGAAAAGTCAAAAGCAAAATGGATCATGAGAGCCTCTTGCGGAACATCAACCGCATGAAAGACGCATTTGAGGAATCGGGCTTGGTGTACGTTGATCCGATTGGGCAATCCTGCCCGGACACGAGGACTGACGTGGAAGCTTCAATTGCCGGTGCTGGCACGGAAGACTTGGTGGTTATCGAAGTTCTCAAGCCAATTGTGCGTCAGCGAAACCCGGAGATTCCGGGTGACGCGGGACGAGTCGTTCAAAAGGGCAGAGTTGTCGTTGAATCTCAATCCTCGAAAAAGGAGTAAAAGCATGAGCAAGATGATTAATTTCGGTATCGACTTGGGCACAACCAATTCCTTGATTGCAAAGTTCGACAACGGAACGGTCGAAGTCTTCAAGAATCCGGTTGGCTTCAAAGAAACGCTCCCCTCGGTGGTCGGCTTTCGCAAGGGCAGCATTCTCGTCGGCGACAAAGCTAAAGACCTTTTGGAGAAAGATTTCAAAAGTGTTGTTGGTCGCTTCAAACGCGACATGGGAACCACGACGAGTTTTCGTATCCACTCGCTCGGTCAGTCAAAAACCCCAGTGGATCTGTCTGCTTTCGTGCTCAAAGAACTCAAGGGATTCGTCCACACGGGCGAAGTGCCGCAAGCCGCCGTCATCACGATTCCGGCGTCGTTTGACACCGTGCAATCGAATGCCACAAAGCAAGCGGGACTGGATGCCGGGTTCAAGCAAGTCATCTTGCTGCAAGAGCCGATCGCCGCGAGCTTAGGTTATGCCAACAAGGAAAAGAATCGTGACCTGAAGAATAGCCGCTGGATCGTTTACGACCTGGGCGGCGGAACGTTCGATGTCGCGCTCGTCAAAATCGTCGAAGGCGAAATGAAGATCGTGGACCATGAAGGAAACAACTACCTCGGTGGCATGGACTTCGACGCGCTGATTGTCGAAAAGCTGATCGTGCCGCAATTGGAGAGAAAGGGACAATTCACCGACCTCATCGCGCAGATGAAAGACCTCCACAGTCCCTACAACGGCCTGTGGTACAGCCTCTTGGGGAAAGCCGAAGACGCGAAAATCGAACTGTCGTCCCGTACGTCAGCGGAAATCGAAGTCACAGTCTCCGACGAGGATGACAACGAAATTGACGCCGTGATCGCAATTACCCGGTCGGAATTCGAGTCACTCATCAAGGAGTCCGTCGATTCGACGGCGCAGATGCTCAAAAACATCCTGACTCGGAACTCGCTGCAACCCAATGACATTGACTTTGTCCTGATGGTAGGTGGTTCGACCTACATCCCGTTTGTTCGCAAACGCATCGAAGAACTATTGGGAAAGCCGATCAATACCGGAATCGATCCGACCAATGCCATCGCCGTCGGCGCGGCCTTCTACGCGGCGAGCAAAGAATTCAGCCTTAACGAAAGCGACAAACAGGTTGCGAAAGACGTGATCCAGGTTCGCGCTAGTTATAACCGGGCTTCACACGATTCCGATGAGCTATTCAGCGCGAGGGTGGAGAGCAACGTCAATGGCCTTTTCTATCGAATCACGCGCAACGACGGTGGTTATGACACTGGCTTGAAGGAGCTCACGCCACGGATTTCTGAAGACCTGCAGCTTCTAGCGGAGGCATATAATCTGTTTTCATTCAAAATCTATGACAGCAAGAACAACCCCGTGATGTGCAGTCTCGAAACAATTCAGATTGCACAAGGGAGATTCAGCGTCGCCGGACAGCCGCTTCCAGAAGCGTTGAGTCTCGTGTTGGATGACCATCTTTCCGATTCTGGAACGCGACGTCTCGAACCGGTTTTTGCTCGGAACGCAATTCTTCCACTGCGATGCAAAAAGATGACAGAAGCAACCAAGACCTTGATTCGCGGCTCAGATGACACGATCACGCTTCGAGTCGTCGAAGGCCCATCGGAAAACGATGAGTCGGCAAACAAGTTCATAGGTCAACTCATCATTTTCGCAAAAGATGTGAGCCGCGATGTTCATCAAGGAACGGAAATTGAATTGGACCTCTCCGTGTCAGAATCACGCGACATATCACTTAAGGCGTACGTGACGTCGACTGGACAGGAATTTGCGGCTGTTTTCCAAGGTCAATATCGAGACGTGCCTGTTGAGCTACTCCGCGAACAGATCGAAGACTTAGAAAGGCTGATCGAGGAAGAGAAGTCCGAGGCTATCGACGACGAAAAATACATAGAAGCCAAAGAGTTTCAGGATCTCCTCAACGGGCTCGTCAAAGACACGCACATCGCAGCCCAGCAATTGAGTGACAATGACGTCACTCACGATCGGTACAAACTGGAAGACGACAAGCGAATAATCGCGCAACAGCTTTGTCACTTGACCAAAGACAAGCGGATCGCGCGCCTTCGCAGCGAATATCAAGAGGCCAAGTCCGAAGCGGCAGATATCGTGAATCAGAGTGGCAACGACACAGAGCGACGCCAACTCAACGAAATCATTGCTCAAGAACAAGTCTTCGTGAATTCAACAACCCCACAGAAGATCGAAGAACGAATCTCTCAGTTACGTCGATTGGGATTTGGGATTCTGCTTCGTACTCCAGATTTCGTAGTCGGCTGGTTCCACGGCCTGACCGAGAAACGCGAACGGTTTAATGATCAAATTCAAGCCAAGAACTTGATCGAAGCTGGTAAGCGGCACGTCGCGACCGAAGACTGCGAGAAACTCGTCGAAGTCATATTCCGTCTTCTCGACCTGCTCCCACAGACAGAACGGGACGAAGCAAAGACTGAAGCGCTGGGGGCCAAATTGGCGGCATAGCGGAGTTCGATCGTGTACGCCGAGCCGGATGCGAGCCGTGGCGGCTCGCATTCGGCAGCGACTTCCCAAAAAAGGAGTCCGCAATGGAGTGGCTCATCTTCGTAGTCTTGACGTTGCTCGCGTTGGGATTCACGTTTGGTATCTATGCCTTGGCGCAAGTATTCGTCGGCTGGTGCGTGGGAGCCACACTGGAGGCGGTCTCGGTAGGATTCGGCCCAGCAGTCCTTGACTCGACAATCCGTGGTATCAAATGGCGAATTGGAATCATTCCCTTGGGCGGCGGCGGCGCGAAGTTTTTTACTCGCGACGTTGATGACGCTGGCAAGTCAGACGCTGTGGTCAAACAAGAATCGAACAACAAAACTGGATTCGACGAAGTCGCGCTGGTCGGTCGTGTTGCCATGATCCTTGTTGGTCCATTGAGTTCGGTTTTCATTGGTCTGGCATGCGTTGCGATTCCAATTTGGAATGGCAGCGAACAGGTGGTTGTGCGTCCCGACCTCCCCGCGCAATGGAAAATCACGGGTGTGCCGCATCTGACCGTAGTTCAGAAACCTTCGACTTGGGCGAGTCAGAAGGAGCTTCTGGCTAACACAACGCTGGAATATGTCACCCGCTTTGTCACGTTCAAATCACTCGACGGCTGGGGCGGCCTTCTCGCATGGCTTTCCACTCTGGGACTGGCCGGCACCAATTCGCTCACGGTTTGGCTGTCGTGTTTCGGAGTCACCATGATCGGAACTGGGGCGGCAAATCTTCTTCCGATTCCTCTCCTGCCAGGGGGACAACTTATGTTGCAACTCAGTTATGCAATTCTTGGAAAGTTGGCAGATCGATTTCTCTTTGTTACGACAATTTTCGGATTCCTATTTGTGCTCTTCATCTGGGGCAGACTCATTTTTCTTGACGTCAGGTGGATTTGGGGAGTGATCAGCGCATGATCCGACCGACAATCTTTTACGCTTGGCAAAGCGATCGCTCGAAAAAGGTCTGCCGGTATTTCATCCGTGACGCTGCGAATGCAGCGATCAAAGAACTGGTGAAAGATGCCGACATTGTCGACTCTCCACGTCTGGATTCGGACACCCAGGAAGTTCCCGGCCATCCCGAAATCGCTCGGACCATCTTCGGAAAGATTGATGACGGCGCAATCTTCTTGGCTGACTTGACGCTCACTGGACAAGTCAAAACATTTGACGGCAGAAAGAAGCGAGTGGCAAACGCTAACGTTTTGCTTGAACTCGGTCATGCATCGGCTCGCATGGGTTGGGAGCGAATGGTACTTGTGATGAATGAGGCATTTGGAAAGGCGGAAAATCAATTGTTCGACATTCTCCATCGCCGTCATCCAAACACGTACCGACTCCCTGACAATGACAACGGACGACGACTCGATGCTAAAGCATCTTTGACTGCAAAGCTCAAGTTGGCATTCAAGGCTGCGTTTGCCGCAGAACATGACAAAGTCACCACGCTGATCCGCAGACTTGATGTACATTGCTTACGATTGATGTACAAGGAAGGGAACTCGCCCTACTTTTCCGGGCCTCCACCAAATACGTTTTCCCTCGGTGCCGCAAACGGGCTTGATACGCCTTCATTCAATGCTGCGGTTTCGAGACTCCTCGACATGGAATTGATTCATTCGGAATTCGACCCAACACACGGCGTTTTCGCCTACCACTGGACCTATTGGGGCAATGAAGTCCTTCGATCACTGAAGGTCCGACAATCGTCTTAAGCAGCTTTCTTGACCAACCGTTAACTGGATTTCGATGCGATTCTTCAGCCTGCCGAGGATGACGTAATGTCCGTGACCGTCGTATTGGATGACAAACTGGCTGGGCAATTGAAGCCAAAAGCTGATGCGCTGCGCGTTTCGGTGGGAGATTTCGCCGTTCGTATTCTCCAGGAGGCGGCATCGCGGCCGGGTGAATCCAACTCGTGGAACAAGATCAATGCGCGTCGTCTGGATTTGATCGCCCTGGAGTACAGCCAAGGCTTGTCCGCGGAGGAAGCTCAAGAATTGGACACTCTGCAAGAGGCCGTGGCCAAGGCCAGCGAACCGGAAGATCGGCAACTCCTGAAGGCTCTGAGTGACCGCGAACGGCGAGCAGCTTTGTCATCCGGGACTTCCCCATGAACGAGTTGCTGCAAACGGCTTGTGAAACGGTCCTGCGCTATCCGACAACTGCTCACGCACGCCGACATGGTCCGCGCGGGTACACCGAGTTCCGTGCCTACAAGCCTTGGCTGCGTGATGAGTTCATTTTCCGATGCGTTTATTGTCTGACTCGCGAGCGATGGCGACCGGACGGCTCGGAAGATTTCGCGGTTGATCACATCTCGCCGCAAAGCGTCGATCCCAGCCGCGTGCATGACTATGACAACCTCTGTTACGCCTGTTGCAGTTGCAATCGGAATCGGCAAGACACGCTCCTGCCGTTCGACCTGGAGCGTGATTCGCTGGCTCAACATGTGGAGTTCGCGTCGGATGGAACGGCCGAGCCATTGTCAGCCGAAGGTCGATTTCTGATCCGCGTTTCTCACCTGAATCGGCCGCTTTTGGTCGAGTTTCGCCGCCGATTGATTTCCCTGCTGAAATTCCTGACGACGCAAGAAACAGCCGAAGGTGAACAGCTTTTGCGGGAACTCTTAGGTTTCCCAACCGACTTGCCCGACCTTTCCGCGAAGCGCCCGCCAGGTGGCAACACACGCTCGGAAGGAATTGGCCAAAGTTTCTTCCATCAACAACGGCAGGGAATTCTGCCGGATGTGTATTAGCTTCGTCACGCTTGCGGCGGGGAAAACGCGGTGCGGCTCGCGTGGGATACGTCTACTTGGAAGAGTTGCGCGTCCTCAATCTTATGTGACTCGCGTAACTCTTCGATCGCAGTGACGCATTCCGTATGGATGCCTTCGTAGAAGGCGCGAACGACGGTCGCCCAATCGAAGTCGTCCGTGCTCACGGCAAGGCTTTCCAGGACGGCCGCACGTTCAAGGCAACGCTCGTGGTGGCGAAGCTGGATCGGCTGGCTCGCAATGTGGCGTTCCAGTCGGCCTTGATGGAATCGGGCGTCGAGTTCATCGCCGTGGACAACCCGCACGCGAACCGGCTGACGATTCACATTCTCGCCGCTGTCGCCGAAGACGAAGCGAGACGCATCAGCGAACGGACCAAGACGGCGTTAGCGGCGGCGAAAGCGCGCGGGACGAAACTCGGATCGGCTCGACCCGGTCACTGGAAAGGACGCGAACACCTGCGCCAAGCGGCGATTCGGAAGGCGGTACATGTCGCCACCGAAGTTCGGGCGAAGGACACGGACGAAGCGTATCGCGACCTCGCCCCGATGATTCGAGAACTCCGCGACGCGGGCAAGACCCTGCGAGACATCGCCGCCGAACTGAACGCTCAAGGCTACGAAACTCGACGCGGCAAACCGTGGAACCCGATGCAAGTCGGTCGCGTTCTGCAACGCCACCTGTAATTCTCAAGTCAGCAACCTTTCGCCGGCTGTCGGCGGTTCGGAAGTAGTGCTCCGAACCCCGGCAGTTCGGCGGAGCACTATGAAAGGTTTCGACATGGCGAGCCTCTATCGCCCCACTGTGATTCGCTACGTGGACTCGCAAGGCCGACAGGTTCCCAAGGGAACGGCCGGTGCCAAGCGCATCCGCGAGAAATCCAAGACGTTCCGGGGACGGTATCGAGCGGCCGACGGGAAGATTCGCACCGTCTCGTTGTGCGACGACCTCGACGCGGCGGAAACGATGCTCGCCGAGATTGCTCAACGTGCGAAACGGGAAGCGCGCGGGGACATCGACCCGTTTGAAGTGCATCGGAAACGACCGCTGACTGATCACCTGGAAGACTTCCGGGCGTTCCTGGACGCGAAAGGGAACACTGCGGCGCATGTGGCGTTGACGCTGCAACGCATCACTGCGGCGTTCGACGGTTGCAAATTCACGAAGCTGGCGGATCTGAATGGCGGGCGTGTCGCCGGTTGGCTGGCGGATCGGCGGAAGGGCAGCTTGAGCATCGCGAGTTCCAACCATCACCTGGTGGCGGTGAAGTCGTTTGGCCACTGGCTCGTGAAGGATCGACGCTCGCCAGAGAACCCGTTCGCGCACCTGTCCAAGCTCAACGAAAAAGTTGACGTCCGTCACGAACGCCGAGCACTGACGGCAGATGAACTCACCCGAACCATCCAAGCGGCCGAGCGGAGCGTCCTGAGATTTCGAGGACTGGACGGTTCAACGCGAGCGATACTGTACCGCCTTGCCGCGATGACCGGACTGCGAGCCAATGAATTGGGAAGCCTCTCGCCAGCATCGTTCGACTTGTCCGCCGACCCGCCGACAATCACCATCGAAGCGGGATACAGCAAGCGTCGCCGAGAAGATGTCCTGCCACTTCACTCGGACCTTGCGGCTCGGTTGCGCCAATGGCTCTCAGAACGCAACCAACAGTCAGACGACCCACGAGTCATCCTGAAGTTGCCCAACACGGCAGAAACGAAATGCGAGCGTTTGTTTCCAGGAATGTGGACGAACTGTGCCGCCGAGATGCTGCGGCTCGACTTGGACGCGGCGGGCGTCGCCTATTCGACGGATGGCGGCTTGGCGGACTTCCATGCGTTGCGACACACGTTCGTCAGCAACCTTGTGGCGGGTGGCGTTCACCCGAAGCTGGCACAACAACTCGCGCGGCATTCGACCATCACGCTCACGATGGATCGGTACTCGCACGTTGGCTTGCTCGACCTGAACGCGGCGCTCGAATCGCTGCCCAGCATCGCCACAACCGATGCCAACGAATGCCGAGCAACAGGAACAACCGACACGACCGTCAACCGCTCGGATTTAAGTTGCACAAAAAGTTGCAACGCTTCTGCCGAAATCAGCCGTTTGCAACCGTTATTACCTGTCTTGCTGCCCACTAAGGGGGTTCCGAACCAGAAACGAAAAAACCCTCAATTTCCCGAAGAAAATGAGGGTTTTCTGTGCGATGGAGAAAAGGCGTCGGTGGGAGTTGAACCCACGCGTGACGGATTTGCAATCCGTTGCCTTAGCCACTTGGCTACGACGCCCAGCGCGGGCGGAATGTAGTGGTGACTTGAAAGAGGGTCAAGGTGTTTCTCAAGTTGGCAACTTTCCGACCTTTCAACGCGAAAAGAAGAGACTTCTCGCTGAAGCCGACACCAGTACAAAACCCAATCAGCCGGAACGCGTTAGCGTCCGGTTTCCGACGCGAAAACCGGACGC
>JAYVSP010000011.1:0-4133 GCA_043775215.1 Planctomyces sp.
TTCTGTCGCGGCCGGTTGAGGCATTGCCTCCAATAACGCCTTGAGCAGCCGGTTCACTTCTTCGGACGACGCGAATCGCGAAGCCACTTCCGGCTCAAGGTAAAAAACACGGCCACCGGACTTCAGCGAACCATGCGAGGCGGCAAAGCGATTGGGTTTGGCTTTGGTGTAGTCGAACTCGTATTCGTCGCGGAGCTCGTCAGGTAATTCTTCAGGCATGATAGGCCCCTCACATTGGGTTTTGTTCGTGATTGTGTCGTTCCTTGGAACTGGCTCGCCGGGCACTGATGATTCGGACGTTCGGTGGTCGAGACGTGAAGCTCACCACAAGCAGGCGATCGCGCTGTGAGGAGCCGACGATGATCTCACGTTCTTCCTCATCCGAGTGGTCAGGGTCGGAAAAGATCGCAGCCACGGGATCATCGAAAACGGTAGCCGCTTCGACAAACGTGACACCGTGTTTTCCTTCGTTGATCGCAGCCTTGTCATCGTCCCACTCGAATCCCGGTGGCATCGTACCAGCCTTTCGCTATTGCGGATTACTTCAAATCAACTCTCCGCGCGTGTGATGACCGGAAAGTTGTGTCGTTCGCCTCGGCCGCGGAGGGGGTAATCTTTGCGGAGCGGGTATTCGGTGAACTCGTCGGGCATCAGGATGCGGCGGAGGTCGGGGTGGCCGGTGAACGTGATGCCGAACATGTCGAAGACCTCGCGTTCCAGCCAGTCGGCTCCCTTCCAGAGCGGGTACACGGAGGGGAGCGTCGGCTGCGGATCGTTGACGTAGGTCAGCACGATCAGTCGCTCGCCAGTGCTGGTGTTGAGCAGGCAATACACGACGCGGAACCGATCGGTCGCGTTGGGGTACTCCAGCTCATCGACGCCGGTGATGTCGATCAGCATGTCAAACCCGCCGAGCGTCTTCAGGCACTTGAGCACCTCCAACACCCGCTCCGAGTCCACCCTCACCCGCACGTTGTCCCGATTCCGGCTCCACGCCAAAGCGTCGAAACCAAATTGCTCGGAAAGAAGTGAGACGGCAGAATGTTGGATTTCTGTGGTCATTCAAAAAACTCCAGACGCGATTAGCGTTCGAGGACGAAGTCCCAACTTTGACGGCTGTTATCTTGTCGTCCGCCCCAGGCGGCGAACCGAGTCAAGAACGAAAGTCCGACCAATCCTTCAATGCCGTTGGGGAGCGACATGGTCGCCAGGTCAGCACCGAGCGAACGGACGGTTCGTTCAAACGTCAATTCCGGCAGCGCACACTTCACCCAAACAAGTCGATGCGTGCCTGTGATGGCCCCGCCGACTTCCGTGGACCGAGCGAATCGGACATGAAAGTCACGGCAGTCGTCATTTGACAACAAGAGATCACACTTGCCGGTGAATCCCGAATCGACCATCAGTCGGCGCGTGACGCATTGACCGGTCGTTCGACGCATCAGCAGCAGGGTGATCGTCGGAATTCCGTGATGAAACGGGATGGTCAGGCTAGTCACAAGTGCGTCTCCCTCTCTCAATCAACGAATGATGACTGGGCTCGGCGGCGTTACTTCGCAGACGACGCCTTCTCCATCGGCGACGCCAGCTTGTTGTAGAATCTCGTCCGCTTCCTCGAACGTGGTGCCGACTCCCAAGACGCGGCCTCCTTCAATCGCCACGAAGGTTCCTTCTTGGAAGTACCGGCCCGCGTGTTCAAACCGCGTGCAAATCGCGTGGGCCAATTTGTCGTCGAGATCTTGTGTAGTCATCGTTTGGTCTCTCCGAAGCGATTGGTGATTTCGATCATCGCTGCCATGTGGTCTCGGCATTCAATCAAGGTCGCGGGATGTCCAACTCGTCGCAGATTCCGCGAACGAGGCGTTCTCCAATTTCACGGTGTCGGGGGACTGCGGCGCAGCGGCCGTTGGCGGGATTCCACCACCACGAGTGCTTGCCGCCTTCGCGGAGCAACTCGCAGCGATTCCGTCGCAGGAGCGTGATCAAGTCGCGACGTTTCACGCTTTGCTGCTCACTTGGATTTCAACTTCTTGGTAATCGACGTCCTCCATTCCCGCCAAAGCGTGCTCACGATTCATTTCGAGTGCCTCCTCCAAGGCTGACTGAAGGTTCTCCATCAGTTCGCGCTTGGTGCGTCCCTGCGACATCACGCCGCGCACCTCTTTGACAACTCCCATCCACCATTTGCCGTCCTTGCAGATGCAGGCATGGTATGACTGCTTCATGATTTCTGATCCTAAGTGATTTACACAAACGGCGGGACATCCACGGGCAGTCCGACGCGCATGAAGAATCTCGCAAACGCTTGAGCCAAATGTTCGCGATACGGCGGCAGGATGCGCAATCGCGGTGACTGTTCGACTGCCAGAGATTTCGCAACAGACACATGCACCCCGAACAATGCGCGAAAGTCGCAAACGATGAAGTCCGATTCATGGCCTGAGAGTTCACAGCGATTCAGGAGGTGATAGCCGGGCAAACTGCCGCGACGAAGTTCTTCGCGACCGCGCTTGCTGCGGAAAAACTCCAACTCCGCCGCGAGCTTTTCCAAGGTGAAAACCGGACAAACTTGGAGGATCTCCAACTTGTCGTTGGCCAGATCACACGACTGACTCAGGACCACGACGTTGCCTCGGTGCCGCTCAAACTTGTCCGTCGGCGTCGGTCGAATCAGGGGGCAGTTCAGAAGAAAATCGCCTTGTTCCAACGACTCACCTTCAACGAGACCGTACCAAGGATATTCGTCACTCATCGGCGAATTCCTCCGGCACGATCAAACTGGGACGCAGCGGGCCGGCGTCCACAACGGTCGCTTCCACCGGCTCCCAACGAAACGGCATTCGGAAACTCACGTCGTGTTCGATGTCCAATTCGTCCAGAGTCAGAGGATCGGGAGTCAATCGCGGCCACTCTTTTTTCGTCGGTTCATACTCGTCCAACATCACAAGCACGCGCCGGCCTTCCAAGTCCGCCAGCGATTCTTGAAAGCGAAGCTGCCCGTTCGTCACTTCGGCTGGGAATGCTCTGCGAACCATGATGGACTCCGATCAGAAACAGTTGCTTTTGGCTCAAAGCCCAGCATAACGCGACCGATGAAGCGAATCGAGAAACGCTTCGATGTTGTCAGGGTTCTGGCTCCTGACGAGCGAGTCGGCCCCGAAGTGCTCGGCGAGCAGTGAGACGGCGGTGTGTTGAATGTCAGTAGTCATTCAGGTCGCTCTTCCCGGATAAGGACAATTAATTCCTGACCGTCGCCTTTTCTTCCAGCGAATACCTTGGGACGTACTGCCCCTTGAGAGGTACAAATCAAGAGAACGTCGTCTTCCAACGAGTAAATGCCTTTGACTGTGATCTGGCCTTTGTTATTTCCGCGATCGATAGTGAAGTCGATTTCCTTCGGCGATTTCGACGAGTTGAGCGAGAAAGAGCCGGTCTTCTTTTCTGTGCGATCTTCGCGTGTTTCGACCGACGTAAGTTGATCGCCGTCGAAGACTTTTCGATGCGGATCGCTTCGCACGGGCCGGCCATCAATTCGCCATCCAACGTGTTGCCAGATTCCTTGGATCAATTCTTTGTCGGATCTTGGTGCTTTAGGATCGGCACCGAACGCTGCCAACAATACGACGCACAGCCCCCCAAGCAAAACGGCGGAAACTTTCATGATCGCAACTACTCTCCAGACTTCGCCGCGAGCGCCGCGTCTTCGACTCGCCACATCTCATCGCGGTCGAACGGTGTCGGGCCCATCGGCTGAGTTTGCAGGCCGAATTCGGTGCCGTTGAGGGTTCCGGTTTGTTGGATTTTGTTTTGCAGGTCCATGATCGCCTGAATGAGCTGCTCTGGTCGAGGCGGGCAGCCGGGGACGTACATGTCCACCGGCATGAAGCGATCGACGCCTTGCACGACGGCGTAGGTGTCGAACACGCCGCCGGAGCAGGCGCAGGCTCCCATCGAGATACACCACTTCGGTTCGGGCATCTGCAGCCAGATGCGTTGTAGCACGGGCATCATTTTCATGACGACTCGGCCGGCCACGATCATCAGGTCGCACTGCCGAGGGCTGAATCGCATGACCTCGGCCCCGAACCGAGCCAGGTCGTACCGCGACGACGCCGTCGCCATCAGCTCGATGC
>JAYVSP010000012.1:0-11111 GCA_043775215.1 Planctomyces sp.
TCCAATTCACTGCCTCCTGTCCTGATCCGTGTTCAATCCGTGTTTCATCTGTGGCAAAAATATTTCCCGAAGTGACCTCCCTGGATTACCGAATGAGCCTTTTCGCAAAACTACCAGATCAAGTCAGTGCTCCGATGGAAACTGGGTTGACCTGGGAAATACCAAGGACGGCGATAGCTGTAATACGGGAAATGGTACATTCCCGCTTCTGCGCCGCTGCGATAGTAGCCGCCGGGAAACGCCTGCCCGTACGCCGCCGCGGCTGCCGGATCAAAGCCGCCTCCCATTCTGCCGCAGGTTGCACAGGCCGAACCGTACATCATTGGCATCGGCAGCATCATCGGCGCGGGCATCATCATGGGTACGTTACAGGCACAATTTGCTGGCGAGCTGGGCACAACGGTCTCAGTCACAATGGTAGCGGGGTCTGCCGGAGCAGGAGGAAGAACTGGCACGATGACCGGCTCATCGGGAACGACTTGTGCCACAGGATTGCCGTCCGGATCGACAGCGTTGAATTTGGTCGGCTTGCCTCGGGTACCGGCGAATGCGGAACTCGCGACGGTGGCCAATACCGTCAGACAAACGGCGGTTCGAACAAATGATATGCACATAAAAGCACCCTTCTTCTTGCCGGATTCTAGTGCCTGGAAGTTTCTTGCCTGGCGGCGAACGGACGGACAATAGCTGCCGCAGCGCTCGTCGCCACAGGAAATCCATGAGCCAGAAGCAAATCTTCCAACCTTGGGTGACACCGTCAGGGACAGGCTGAGGTTGCTCGTTCTCGGAATTTTGAGGAAGACCGGGGAAAAGCCGATTCTCTGGCCGATAAGAAGAAGTAGGTTGGGCTCCGTCCCGACCGGTTCTTTCTCGATATGGTTCGGGACAGAGTCCCCGACCGCACGTAACGGAATGAAACAGGGAGGCACGGCATGTCAAGCAGCCTGTGGGCGATGACGGTCATCATGGCGCTGGGAGGCGGCCCGTTCGGCCATGCCGGCGGCACGATGTCTTATGGCGGATCAAGCGGAGGCGGAATCCATTCCACTGGAATGGGGCTCAATGGCTACAGCGGCAGCAATCGCGATACGCTGTTGCCGTGGGACACTCAAGAAGCCTGGATGCACGGCCATTTTCAAGAGATCAGTCCGTATTCCGGATATCACTTCTATCGCCCGTACAACTACAAGCATGTGTTCTCTCAAGCCGATCTGGCTTATCGCTTGCGACAACCGCAGGGCATGCCCTACTCGCAGCAGTGGTGGCACCGATATCACCCGCGTGCCTCGCTGAATCCCCACACGCTGACGATGCAAACCAACAACCCGTATGCGGCCGACATGGCCCTGCAACGACCGTGGATCGACCACGTCACGGAGCAACAGCGAACCGCAAATGCTCAGCCCGTGTCAATGATTGCCGCCCCCGAAAACCGTAACGTGGCGTCCAACCCCGGGATTGCCACCGCGAGCCAAGGTCCGACGAGCGATCCGACGACTCACGCCATGCACCAACGCTATCAAGGCGAGCGCGCCTTTGTGGTCCCAACGGCCCCACCCTTGAATGCACCCCGTTCGAACTCGGCCCCGGTCATCCTGGAATACAGCCCGGAAATTCCGCCGACAGGACCGCTGCTCCGGTAATTTCTTAACTTGTGGGTGAGTGAACTTGATGTCACTCAATTTCTTCTCAAAGGCTCCGGCTTCTGTCCGGAGTTTTTTCGTTTTGCGGCACGAGTTGGCAGGTCAGAGGTCAGAGGTCAGAAGGCAGAAGGCAGAGGGCCGCTCGCTACTTATTGATCTCTGATCTCTGATCTCTGACAATGCGAGAAAGATGCGAAGACTGCGAGACTTTTTCTGCGCATGCCAGCAATGTCGACGAATCGGATTGTGACACGTCGATAAAGACTGACAGTCGAACCGCGCCGGCGGAGTGGGTTAGGAAATAGGGCGGAGCATGACTTTCGACTTTCCGCCGGATTGCCACTCGCGTGATACCGGACTCGTTAGATCTCAGACGACCAAGGATCGGTCACCATGCAATGGACTTCTTGGCTGGAAGCAGTTCGCCGCGCTTGCGTATTTACCTCAACAGGTAGCGGACGCCGCCATCGGGCCGTTCGAAATGAACCGGCTGAAACGTTGGAAGACCGCTCACTGTTGTCGGTCACTTCGTTTTTTATCAGCGGGCAACTGAGCGTCACCTCCGACAGCAACGACGACATCACTGTCAGGACAAATCCGTTCAATCCGAATCTGGTGCAAGTGCTCGCCAACAACACACTGGTGACAAATCTTCCCACAATCCAAGCCAATCAAGTCACTTCGATCGTGGTGACGGGAGGCGACGGTCCGAACACGCTCGATCTGAGCGCCGTCACCTCTTTACGCTTCACGCAAAGCCCGACCATTCGAGTCGATGGTAAGCAGGGTGACGACGTCATCAATGGATCGATGAATCTCGACGACACATTGTCGGGTGGCAATGGCAACGACCAGCTCAGTGCCGGCACCGGACGGAATTTGCTCAATGGCGGCGACGGCAACGACACGCTTAGCGGCGGATCGGGCGACGACATCGTCAATGGCAATGACGGCAACGACGACCTGGACGCCGGCCTGGGCACCGACACACTGTCCGGTGGCAACGGCTTTGATACGATCGACGGCGGCGGCGGCAACGATTCGATCAACGGCGGCGATGGAGCCGACCTCATCGACGGCGACACGCCGGGCTTCAGTGGGGCAGGCAACGACACGATCTTCGGTGCTCAAGGGAACGACACGATCCGCGGCGGTGACGGCGATGACCTGCTCAATGGTGACGGCCAGAACGACTCGATTCTCGGTGAAAATGGAAATGACTCGGTGATCGCCGGCAGCGGCTTGGACTTCGTCGATGGCGGGGCCGGCAACGACAATCTGAATGGCAACGGCGGCAACGACACGATGAACGGCGCTGCCGGAAACGATTCCCTCAATGGCGGCAACGATCAGGATCTGCTCCGCGGCGACGACGAGTTCTTTGCACTCACTGGGAACGACACCGTCTTTGGCGGCACGGGAGATGACAGCCTCATCGGCGGCAACGGTAACGACAACGTCAATGGCGGCGTGGGCCAAGACTCTGTTCAAGGTAACAACGGTACGGACACTGTCAGCGGTGGAACTGGCAACGATACTCTCGAAGGAGGTGACGGCCAGGACAGCATTAGCGGCGGCGACGGAGCAGATGTTGCCTATGGTGATGATTCGTTCCCAGGCGGCTTCGGTGACGACACGATCCGAGGTGACGGTGGCAACGACACGCTCTTCGGCGGCGATGGCAACGACAGCGAACTCGGTGGTTCGGGCAATGACTCGTTGCTCGGTGAACTCGGGGACGACACGCTTGATGGTCAAGGGGCCGAGGACACTGTTAACGGCGGTGATGGCGACGACTTGCTGATCGCTCTCATGAGCGACAGCAACGATCTGTTTGACGGTGGCACGACCGGCAATGACACGCTCCAGATCAATGGCTCCGCGATTGCCGACACGCTGACTGTCAGCCAGACGACTACGGGCCAACTCTTCGTGTCTGACGCATCCAAGAAGACTGTGACTGTCACCAGCACTGCCGCGACGGTCGAAATCAATGGCCTGGGAGGCAACGACACGATCATCGTCAACAAGATCGATTTGACTCCCGGCCACTTGGTCGTGCTCAACGGCGGCATTGGCAACGATGCGTTGCTGGCAAACAATAGCGCGGTTGGTTCGTCGCGCGTGGCGGAGAATGGCGGCGACGGAAACGACACTCTGATCGGCAGCGGCGGCAATGACGTGCTGCAAGGCGATGCCGGTGACGACTCGGTCAATGGCGGAGCCGGCGACGACAGCCTCGTTGGCGGCCTGGGTAACGACATTCTCAATGGCGCTGCTGGAACCGACACGGTCCAGGGCAGCGACGGCAATGACGCGGTCCTCGGCGGCACTGGCAACGACAATCTGTTTGGCGAGGCCGGCAACGACACGGTCACCGGCAATGACGGTAACGACACAATGTCGGGCGACGCCGGTGACGATCTGCTGAACGGCTCGGAGGGCGACGATTCAATCGAGGGCGGTCTTGGAAACGACGGTATCTCCGGCGGTGCCGGCAACGACTCGGCCGATGGCGGAGCCGGAGACGATTTGATCAACGGTCAAGCGGGCCTCGACGTCATCCGCGGCGGCGACGGAAACGACACGATGACCGGCGATGGCGGCATCGACACGCTGCTCGGCAATGACGGCAACGATTCGCTATCAGGCGGCGACGATAACGATCTGCTGGGCGGCGGCGACGGCGATGACACGATCACCGGCGATCTCGGAAACGACACGGTCTGTGGCGAAGACGGACTCGACCGTGTGTTCGGCAACGACGGCAATGACATCGTGCTCGGCGGCGATGGCGATGACGTCGTCAACGGTGGTGGTGACGCAGACACAGTTGCCGGCAACCTCGGCACCGACACGCTGACGGGTGCCGTCGCCGTGGAAATCAACGAGAACTTCGTCCTGCCCGCCGGCATAAACGCGATCCTGCAAAGCTGAGTGGACCGGCCGCTCCGATGAACCTAACAGCCCGGCTGCATCCCGCCAGCCGGGCTGTTGGTGTTTTCCGAGGCCGCGTATCAGAACAACCTGCAACACGCGCTGAAATACGCGAGAGACAGGCAAAGTCCTAAAAGCGCTAGCCCGAACGTCGCGATCAACTTGCCGCCCTGACCCGTTGGAAGTTTGGCAAAATTGATCCGGAAGAGCAGGCGCAATGAGTAAACGCTCAAGAACAATAAGGGGAGCAACAGGCCGCCGACGGCGGCTCTCCAGGCGTCCCACAATTGCGCCCGAGCAACTCGCGAATCAGCGGGTTCCTCCAACGATGTCTCGGCACCGGCAGTCAGCGATTTGGCCGACAAGTTCTCCGGCGCTGTCACGGCCGTCGTCTGATCAATGGCCACGGAAAGTGATTTTGGGGAGGGACGCTCGTCACCGCACTGCCAGCAAGTGTCGAAGTCCGCATCCACATCGGTGCCGCAGGCGGCACAGTTCCACGATGGCTCGCCTTGGCGATGCTCGTGATGCTCATGCATCTCGTGAAGCACCTCCTGCGCGGCCTTCCAGTTGCCATCGGCCACTTCCACCGTCACACCGAACACCTCGTAGAGTCCGACTGTTCCCGTGTTCGTCAAGAGGCACGGAATGCCCTCCATGCCCAAGACACACTCCTCCACCCGCGCCTCAGGCTCCGACAACATTTCGGCCACGGACCGCAATTTGAGGTTGGTCTGAATCATGGCGTGTCCTTGTCAATGTTCTCAATCGCGTCAAACAGGTCTGCTAATCGGAACGTGAAACCGGGCAGCACCGGTGCCGCGTCGATGACGTCGCTCGCCGAATGACCGCGCGCCGTTTGCAGCGAGTCGTGGACATACAACCGGCGAGTCTCCGGATAGATCACCCAAACCTGTCGCACACCCGCCGCGAAGTAATCGACCAGCTTGGCGTCGATTTCATCCGCGAGGTTGGTGGAACTGACAATCTCGACTGCCAAGTCCGGTACGACATCCCAAGCCGATGTGCGACGAATGCGATGCTGTCTGCATCGCTCTTTGGAAATGAAGGCGACGTCGGGACGCAACTGCAATCGCGGAAATGCACGGAGTTGGAACAAGCCTTCGACAGCAACAATTCCGAACTTGCGATGGCTGATGAAATCGCCAATGCGAAAACTGAGTTCAGCGGCCAATATGGTATCAAAAGCCGTTACCGGCTTGTCTCGGATGTCGCCATCAATGACTTCAAACAACATCTCATCTGCCACAACGGCATCTTCCGGCCATGAATTGAGGAGATTAGAAGTCATTGGCGCCTGACGATTGGTGAGCGTTGTTTGGAAAAACACGCTCAGCTTGGTGTCATTGGTGCGATGTGCAACGTGAACCCGATTCGTCGCAAGCATTCTTCCAGCGTATTGATGGCCAGATGCTTCCGCTTCGAGAGTACATGGCTCAGCATGTCCTCAGACAAACCAGTCGCTTCGCAGAACTCACGACGGGTTTGGAACCGTTCTTGAATCAGCGATTCCAGTTCATCGCGATAGTCGGGCATCCGCGCCATGCCCGTCGAAATCGCCCAGCGGCTATCGAGGTCTTGGCCGATTCGATAGCCCGCCGTTTGACGAATCTGTGGGCGTGTGAGTCCCTGAGCGGAATAGAACTCGCTGACTTTTGACATCCACAGATTACTGAAGTCCGACCAGTCAGCCGCTTTCTTGGCTTCGGCACGCAACTGGTCGATCAACGTTCGCTCTGCTTTCGGCAGATCGTCGAGCGCCAATTCACGGCCCTTCAGATCCTGATACACGTTCGTCCTTTTCATGATTCGCAGCCTCAATGAATTCGACGACTCCGGCCGCACTGAGATAGATGCACTTCTGCTGAAACTTCAAACAGACCGTAGCCAACAAAGCTCGCAGATCGTCAAGCCGGTCCTCAACGACCGCCACAATGAATTTGCGAGACTCATCAGCCACGCACTCTTGAGTGTCAGGATCGCGATAGAACCCCTCATACAATCCTGGAGCAATCGTGCGACCGGAAAACCGGTCAAACAGTTCGTCGTCCAACCACTCCCAAACGTCGGTCGAATGCAGTTCTCCGTCAGAGAGATTCGCATCCCGGCGAATCGGGACAAAAAAGGAACACTCCCGAAATCGTATTTCCATGACCCACCATTTGCTTTCCTCCCAGCCGGAAGCACTAAATACTCACAAGTTGACCAATAGTCAAGACTCTGCCGCCAAAGAATCTCACTCACTTGACGACAAAGTTCACCATCCGGCCCGGCACATAGACCACTTTGACAATCGCCTTGCCTTCGAGTTGTCCGGCGACATTGGCGTCTGCTCGGGCCGCCGCTTCGACGACCGATTGATCGGACTTGGCCGGAACCGTGACTTTGCCGCGCAGCTTGCCGTTGATTTGGACGGGGACGTCGATCTCGGCGTCTTCGACCATTTTTGGATCGAAGGCCGGCCACGGTTCGTAGGCCAGCGTGGTTGTCCCGCCAAGCAGTTGCCACAACTCTTCGCTGATGTGCGGGGCGAGCGGGCTAAGTAACAGCACGAACGGTTTCAAGACGGCGACCGGACGCACGTCCCAGCCGCTGACTTCGTTCATGAACTCCATCAGGCGACTGATTGCCGTGTTGCAGCCGAGCGATTCGAGGTCGCGAGTCACGGCCTTGATCGTCTTGTGCAGCAGGCGGAGTTGTGGCTCGGTCGGCGCGACGTCATTGACGGCGGGGTTGAGTCGCACCTCGTCGGCTCGTTCGTCGGTGATCGTCCGCCACACTCGCGCCAGGAAGCGTGAGACTCCTTCGACACCTTGCATCGACCACGGCTTCACCGCTTCCAATGGCCCCATGAACATTTCGTTGAGCCGCAACGAGTCGGCTCCGTAGTTTTCGACGACGCTGTCCGGGTTGATGACGTTGCCGCGCGACTTCGACATTTTGAACGCTCGCGATTCGATGCGGATGTCGGGATGGTCGGCGAGCACGAACGAATCGCCCGATTTCTTGACTTGCTCCGGCGACAGTTTGACCGCGACGAGCTTCTCGCCGGTCGTCTTGTGAACGGCGTTGCCGTCGTCATCACTCGTCACGTCGCCCGCGCTGATCCAACTCGGCCCGGCCGATGGGGCGGATTCAATGTAGCCATCATCGCTCCGCGTGATGAGCCTTTTGCGATCGACTGCCAAACTCGTTTGAGGATCCAACGTGGAAGGCTCGTCACGCGGAGCGATGACGGCCACTTTGGTCTGATACCCCGTGAACTCCACTTCGCCCAAAATCATCCCCTGGTTGACCAGCCGCTGAAATGGCTCGGCGGTGTGAACGTGGCCGCGGTCGAAGAGCACCTTGTGCCAGAACCGCGAGTACAGCAGATGCAGCACGGCGTGCTCGGCACCGCCGACGTAGAGATCGACCGGCAGCCACTGCTTTTCCAACTGCGGGTCGATGAAGGCCGCAGCGTTTTTGTTGTCCACGAATCGCAGGTAGTACCAGCACGAGCCGGCCCATTGGGGCATCGTGTTGGTCTCGCGTTTCAGCTTCGTGCCGTCGGGAGCGGTCTGGAACAGCCACGACTCCGGAGCTTTCGAGAGCATCGGTTCCGGCGTGCCGGTCGGCTTGAAGTCCGCCATCTCCGGCAACGTGATTGGCAAGTCCGCCTCGGCATCGACTCGCAGCAACCCCGTCGGCTGGCCGTTGGCATCCAACTCATGCCAAATCGGAAATGGCTCTCCCCAATACCGCTGCCGGCTGAAGAGCCAGTCTCGCAACCGGTAGTTGACCGCCTTGCGACCGAGTCCCTTCGCGGCGAGGTCGGCGGTGATCTTCGATTTGAATTCAAGCGTCGGGAGGCTGTCGTACTTGCCGGAGTTGATCGCGGTGCCGAGGCCGCCGAATGGGGACACGACGTCACCAACATCCCCCACCGAGCTTGTCTCGGTGGATTCAGGCCTTTGCACTACGTAGGCGGCGTTGTGCAAAGGCCCGCGAGCCACCGAGGCAAGCTCGGTGGGGTTGGTGATCAGAGAACGCGTCACGGCGAGGTCACGCTCTTCCTTCGACGGTTCGTATCCGGCAGGCGGCTGCACAACCGGGATGATTGGAATGCCGAACTTCACGGCGAATTCCCAGTCGCGTAGGTCGTGAGCCGGCACGGCCATAATCGCTCCGGTGCCGTAGCTGATCAGGACGTAGTCGGCGATCCAGACGGGAACCTGCTCGCCGTTGACCGGGTTGATCGCGTAGCCGCCGGTGAAAACGCCGCTCTTAGTCTTGGCGAGTTCCGTGCGGTCGAGGTCGCTCTTGAACGCCGCTTGCTGGCGGTACGAATCGACCGCCGCGCGTTGCTCCGCTGTCGTCAGCCGATCCACCGCCGGATGCTCCGGCGCCAGAACCATGTACGTCGCGCCGAACAGCGTGTCGGGGCGAGTTGTATAGATGCGGAGCACGTCGTCGCCGGGTTCGCGTGGGAAGCCGGTTTGAGCGCGTGATGATTTCCATTCACAAACTGGGCCTTCCGAATTCGACGCTGCTCCGTTTGTGAGCGGAATGGCGCTAGCCACCGGTGTTGCGCACTGACCGGCGGCTAGCGCCGTGCCGCTCACAGGGTTGCCGATGTAGAAATCCACCTCCGCTCCCTCGCTCCGGCCGATCCAGTTGCGTTGCATCAGCTTGATCGATTCGGGCCAGTTGAGGTTCTCCAACTCGGTTGCGAGTCGGTCGCCATACGCTGTGATGCGGAGCAGCCATTGGCGGAGCGGCAGGCGTTCGACGGGGTGGCCGCCTCGTTCGCTCTTGCCGTCGACCACCTCTTCGTTGGCGAGCACCGTGCCGAGCGCGGGGCACCAGTTGACCGGAGCTTCGTGCTGGTACGCGAGTCGATGTTGGTCTTGATAGCGTCGCACCGCCGCTTCGCCGTTCGCGGCCACATTGGTCGGGATCGGCAGCTCGGAGATGGGCCGTCCTCGGCCGGTGCGTTGGACTCCGTCAGGGCCGGTCCATTCACAACTCGCGTCGTACCAAGTGTCGAACAGTACCAGAAAAATCCACTGCGTCCAGCGGTAGTAATCGGGATCGGTCGTGGCCAGCTCGCGGTTCCAGTCGTAGCTGAAGCCGAGCGATTTGAGTTGCCGTTTGAACGTCTCGATGTTCTTCGCGGTCGTGATCGCCGGATGCGTGCCGGTCTTGATCGCGTATTCCTCAGCGGGCAGCCCGAACGCATCCCAGCCCATCGGATGCAGGACTTGCTTCCCCTTCATGCGGTTGTAGCGGCAGACGATGTCGGTCGCTGTGTACCCTTCGGGATGCCCGACGTGCAGACCAGCTCCCGACGGGTACGGGAACATGTCGAGCACATACATCTTCTCTTTGGCCGGATCGAACGGGCCGGTCGCGAAGGTTTGATGTTGTTCCCAATAGGCTTGCCACTTGGGTTCGAGGCGTTTGGCGTCATAGCGAGGCATAAGAATGAAAATCCGAAACTCGAAACTCGAAACTCGAAATCAACACGGGGCGAGAGTGTATGTCCGCTTTACGGGAGTGACGAGTAACATGGACTCACACCAACCCGACGCGCAAGCGAGGCCACCTTGGCGTCAAGGCCTCGCTTGCGCGTCGGGTTGGTGTGAGTTTCCTGTCACCTGGACCGGCACGGGAGTCTCGCTTAACTTGCCAGTAATTGCGGATTGCGTTTCCCACGAGTTTCAGAAAGGACAGCGATGAGCCAGCGAATCGTGATGCGGACGGGAGAAGCCTTGGTCGAAGCGGAACCGGCGTGGTCTGCGGCCGAGCCAGAAGTGATCATCGGCGAACTCGACGGTCCGGTCGGGCAGGCGATCGCGAATTTGATCGGCGACCAGACGAAAGGTCATTCGCGCGTGTTCGCCATTCTGAACTGCGATGTGCAAGTTCGTCCGGCGACGGTGATGGTCAGCAAGGTCACCGTCAACAACGAGAAGTACACGAACATCCTGATGGGAACCGTCCAAGCCGCGATTGCGAACGGAGTGCTGGATGCCGTGCGCGCGGGAGATATCCCCAAGGAGAAAGCCAACGACCTGGGAATCATCGTGTCGGTGTGGCTGGACCCCAGCGTGGTCCACACAAAGATCGATCACGCCATTCTGTTCCAAACCCACCGCGCCGCGATGGCCAAAGCAATCCACAAAGCGATGCACTGCGAACCGTCGATCGACTGGCTGCTGGAGAATCAAGATAAGGTCACGCACTGCTTCCATCAGATGGCGCTCGACGGGCAGATTTAGGTCCGATGCAACATCAGCCGCAGGGCGCTAGCCCCCTGACGGTCGGGGCTCGGAAAACATTGGCGAGCGGGGGACGTGAGTTCCCCGAGTTGTCGTCAAGTCGAATCAGGTCCGATACGTTTCTTAGGACCGGTGCATCAATAATTCCCGATTGACGATTGATGAACAAGGATTGTTGATTGTTGAACGAGGGCACCGCCGCTCACTTCGACTTCAACAATCAACAATCCTTGTTCATCAATCGTCA
>JAYVSP010000013.1:0-7295 GCA_043775215.1 Planctomyces sp.
CGGGTTCATGTGAGTGAGCGGCAAGGCGTCAGCCCCCGGACGAATCGCGAGTGTGGTTCTGGCCCAACGGGCCAAGACTCGGCAGCCCAGGGCAACGCCGGCAACACCCTGGGTTTGATGGCGTCGAAAACGGTAAGCCCTGAAGGCCCTACAGGGCTTGCCACGTTTTGTCCGTCAAACCCAGGGCGGCGCTACGCGGCTGACGCCGCTCGCTCTGCCCTGGGCTTTCGAGTCTTGGCCCTTTGGGCCAGGACAACAGCGCAACTTCAAAACTGTCGCTTCGGGTTAACGAGGGAAGTGTGCGGCGAGGTGGCTCACTTCTTCTTTTTCTTCTTGGGCTTGGGAGCCTCTTCTTCGAGTTCTTCGATTTCCTCGAAGTTGTCGGCCGAACCGAGATCGAAGTCGTCGGTGTCACTCTGCGCGACGCCGTCATCGTCCAGATCGAATTCGGAGCCCGTGTCGGCGGGTTCGAAGTCATCGGCCATCTCTTCGGCGTCTGCAACTTCTTCGCCCTCGAAGGCGTCGAGATCCTCTTCTGGGAATTCCTCCGCCTCGGCGTCGACTTCGGCTGTCTCTCCTTTGTCGGATTCGGCCTCTTCCACCGCTTCGGCCAGACCGCCTTCTTCTCCGGGTACGTCCTCATCGGACTTCGATTGACCGGTGTAAAACGCAATCGCGTACAACGGTGGCACGATCGCAACAAGCGCCGCGATCACGACTGTGAGACAGATGATGACCCACAAAGCCGTCTTATCCCAGACATGTTTGAGCGTCATCGCTCGGATCATCAAATAGACCAAGAATCCGGCGGGAACGGCCGGGATAAACGACAGCAGTATGAGGCTGAGCTTTTTCACAATGGGCTTCCGGCGTCTCGGGGGGAGGGGCGAGACCACTCCGCAGCGGGAACTTAGGGGGAGTCTGAGCAACTCGGCAAGAGGATTCTTCCGGACCGGCGGATCAACGACGGATTTCAACGTAAAGGCGCGAAGACGCAAAGAACGAGTGGCAAGTTTGAGGTTACTGTCGCAAACTGGACGAGGCTTGTGATCTTTACACCATGCCTCTTTGCGTCTTTGCATTGAATCCCGCTCAGTTTGAGCATCTTTTGCTTATGCCTTCGCGTACACCCTGCTGGCCGCCGCGACTCCCGATCCCGGCGAATGCGGAAAACCACGATCAGACAAACAGCGGTCCAAGGCGGCTAGAAATAGCAGCACGTTGCGCGGTGAACTGGCTTCGCCCATCAGGCCGATCCGCCATGTCTTGCCCTTCATCGGGCCGAGACCGCCACCGATCTCGATGCCAAACTCGTTGAGCAACTGTCCGCGCACGGCGGCGTCATCAATGCCATTGGGAATCAATACGGCGTTGAGCATCGGTAACTGCTGTCCCTCGGCAACGGAGAACTTCAGGCCGATCGCGGTCAGGCCGGCCTTCAGTGCGCGATGGTTCAGTAGATGCCGAGCGTGCCGCGCTTCCAGACCTTCTTCCAGCACCAGCCGCAGCGCCTCGTGCAGTCCGTAATTCATGTTGATCGGCGCGGTGTGATGATAGGCACGCGACTCGCCCCAGTAGTTGCGTACCAGCGTCAGATCGAGGTACCAACTGGCGATTTTGGTCCGGCGCGCGACCAGCGCGGCGACCGCCTGCGGGCTGAATGTGACCGGAGACAAACCGGGCGGGCAACTGAGGCACTTCTGCGTGCCGCTGTAAACGGCATCCAAATTCCACTTGTCGACCTCCACCGGCACACCGCCGAGCGATGTCACACAGTCGGCCAACAACAACGCGCCAGCGTCGTGGACGATCTGAGAAATCTCTTCCAGCGGTTGCCACGCGCCGGTGGACGTCTCCGCATGGACAATTCCGACAACCTTAGGCTGCACCTTTTTCACGACGTCGGCAACTTCGGCGGATGAAAACACCTCGCCGAACGGACGTTCGATCGTCGTAACCTGAGCACCCGCGCGGCCGGCGACATCCGCCATGCGTCCGCCGAACACTCCGTTGACGCAGACGACCATTTTGTCACCCGGTTCGATCAAGTTGACCACGCAGGTTTCCATGCCGGCACTGCCGGTACCGCTGACTGCCAAAGTCAACTCATTCGTGGTGCGGAAGACTTGCCGCAGCATCTCCTGAGTCTCGGTCATGACTCGCAGGAAGTACGGGTCCAAGTGCCCGACCGTTGGAGCGGCTAGTGCGGCACAGACGCGCGGATGAACATCGCTGGGGCCGGGACCCATCAGGATGCGTTGAGGCGGATTCACGGCAGCGGGAAGAGTTGCAGTCATGGTGTGAGATGTGCGGTGTAGAAGCCGCTTTCAAAGAGTGGGACGAATCGAATTGCTGCCTTTCGGGAAGGTCAGCACATGGCGTGGTAGACTACCGGCCTGGTGCGACCTTTGCCACGAATGTCGTAGGTTGGGACTCCGTCCCGGCCCGATCGGGACGGAGTCCCAACCTACAAGAGCACGCCGAGAATGTCACTTGGTGAGTTGCGCTTTAATCGCTTCCACCCGTTGAAGGTTGACACCTTCCGGTTTTTTGTCGAGCAACCAGTCGGCGTCGGCGAGCGACTGTTCGATGCGTTTCGAGAACGCGCACAGTTCAAACCGCATCGCATGGTAGTCGGCGGCATCCGGAGTGAGCGTCAGGATCGTGTCGACGTAGCGGTACATTGCTTCGGCATCCTTTTCGTCCTGAGCACGCCGCAGCAGATTGCTCAATACGCGTGTCAGGATGTCGCGTTTCTTGGCGGTGGCAAAATGTTCGTCGCGAGCCGGTCGGCCGCTGTTCTGAAAGACTCGTTCTTCCGCCTGCTTGCGAGAGAGCGATTCGCCCCCTTCAAAGACATCGATCAATTGCGGATCGCCCTCTTTCGGTTCATGCCGCACGACGAAGTGGCCAGGCAGGCCGACACCGACCAAGTTCAAATCAATGCGGCGGCCGAGTTCGATGTACAAGATCGAGAGCGTGATCGGCATTCCCTCGCGGTCGTCGATCACTTCGTTGAGGTGATTGTTCGACCGCGCGTAAAATCCCGTCCGCCCGCCGTGAAAGCCGAGTTCCTCAAAAAAGAATTTCTTGAGCGCAATAAGTTTCACGGTGGCGTCTGCCTTCTCCGGCAATGCTTTCTTGAGATCGGCTCCCAGGTCGTCAATCTCGCGGAGGTAGTCGGCGACGTCCAGTTCTTCGTTGTCGAGTGCCGCGATCCACAACGCGGCGGCGAGCAGATCCACCTTGTCGTCATCCCCCTCCGTCACCTTTCGCAGGCCGTCCTGCACCTTCTTGGTGTGAACGTCGTTCGCCAATTGCTTCAGTCGCTCGGCTTGCTGTTCGAGTTCGCGGGCACGCTCACGCAACGCGACACTCGCGGCCGGACCTTCAGGGGAGAGTCGATTCAACACGGATGGTCCCGGCGTTTGCTTCGAGGTTACGTCTTTGACGATCTCGCCCACGCGGCTGATGACTTCCGACGACGGATGATGTGACGTAAGTTCGGCCGCGACTCGGAAGCTGCGGAACTCGGCCTCCGTGTGCCGAAACTTCGCGAGGCCAATCTTCCCGCTGGTGAGGCCATCGTCTTCCGACTCAATGATCTGCTGGCCGTTCACGAAGCAGCGGATGCGAGCTTTCTCGACGCGGACTTTGATTTCATTCCAGTCGTTCGGACGATATGCCTCGCTGCGAACTTCCTTCAGAACTTGCCACTGAAAGACGTCGGCTCCATCGAAGCGACTGAGCCGGAAGCCGCCGTTGCTGGGATAAAACCCGTAATGCTTCTCGCCGCCATCACTGTGAAAGACCAGTCCCGCCGCGCCGTCTTCGGGCGTGAACTTCACATGCACGGCAATCTCAAAGGGCAATTCCGGAGGTGCTTGCTTGGACAGGCACAGCGATCGGCCACCGAAACCTTGACCGAGTCCTTCGACCTGAATGCGGCCAGCTCGCTGCCGCCAGCGAGCACCGAACAACGGCGACCACTCGCGCGAATTGAGAGCTCCCATCGTCAGCCAGCGCGACATCACGATCGGGTTCGGCTTATCGAGCAGCGGCTTGAGTGACTTCACCGCGACCGCGAAACCGAGATTGCTCGTCACCAGCGACTTGAGCGTGATGACACCCAGCACTCGGCCGGCGCGATCGACCAGCGGGCCGCCGCTGTTTCCCGGCTCGATGGGCATCGCGAGTTGGAGCATTGGTTTGTTTTCGATCTCGCGGCGCCCACTGACGATTCCCTCGACCACGCTGTGCTTCAGACCGAGCGGATTCCCGATCGCCACCACCGGCTGCCCGTCCTTCGCGGCATCCGAGTCACCCAGCACGAGCGGTTTCAGTCCCTTTTGGTCAATCCGCAGGACAGCCAAATCCAACTGCCGATCCGAAGCATGCACGGCGATGACGTCCCGCTTCGTGCCGTCCGCGAACTGCACCGAGATCGGCCGCCCCTCGCCGATGACATGCAGGTTCGTCGCAATGAGTCCGTCCTCTGAAACGACGAACCCGGTGCCAAGCCCTTCTTGCTTGCCGTCTCGCCCGGCGAAGCTGATCACGACGATCGACGGCTTGAGTTCCGCGACAAGTTCGGCCGTTGTGCGATCGGGTTTCGGATCATCAGCAACGCCAACGGGCACCAAAAACACCAGCACGAGAAAAGCCGCTGAAACTGCTCGCCGCAATAGCAGAATTTGAACACATCTGAACGGAACAAGGCGACGTTCTTGTTGATTGATCGGCATCATGCTCAGCATTTTTTGTTTCGCCTCTGTTTTGACTCGTCCGATTTCACCAGCCGCTCAAGGTCCGGACGGACTTCGTTTTTCAGCCAAGACTGCATCGCTTCGAGCGACTGAAAGTCCACCAAGGCTTCTCCGAAAAGCTGCGCCACATGCGGAGTCAGTCTCCCAATTTCTTCATCCGCATCGTCAGGTAGGTTGCCGCACAGTCGAGCGAGCTGCTGTTTCATCAGAGCCGCGCCCTCTAAATCCGAGCCTTGAAACAAGTCCTGTTCGACATTGAGTTCTGTTAACTTCTGGTCACTCATTATTCTGTCCTGTTCAGCCAAGCCTGTAAGTCGGTAATCGAGTGAAAGTCCAATAAAGCTTCTCCAAGTGACTGGCTCCGGGGCAAAGAAAGTTGCCGAATTTGCTCTTGTGTGTTTTCAGGCAACGGGCCGCAGAGACAGGTCAATTGCCGTAGCAAAAGCGTCACGCTGCCTTGCTCCCGGCCTTGTTCCAAGCCTCGTTGTTCCGCGTCACGTTCAATGGAAGTCACGTACGGCATTTGAAGCTCCTTTTCGAAGGCGATCAATTCAGCATTGAATCGTTTTCTGAGTTTGCGGGGCAGATGCATCATCCAGTCAATGATACGAAATATCTCGCGAACCTCGTCGGCAGTGTAGCCCGCCTTGTAGAGATTTCGCACGATTTGTGTTTTTTCATAGAAGCGGGCTTCCGGGTCGCCGGCGGTGCGTAACGCCGCGATTTGGGCGCGGGCCACTTGGACAGTGAGTGACAGGTCGTCGGCCCAATCACCTTTCAGCCGGTCGAGCAATTTGCAAATCGGAAACCGCAAACGGCTCTCAAATCCGGCCAGTTTGAAGCGATGCTCGCTCGGCCGCCATTCGGGATTCAGGTCAGCCAGAACGACCAACGTGATCACGTCTCGTCGAAACAGCCATTTCAGGCCGGCGTTGTACTGGTCCACGCGGACCGCGAAGTCGGTTTCAAACGACGTTTGAATCTCAAGGTGACACAGAATCCATTGATCTTGACCGCTTTTCAGTCGGACTTTGACGAGCACATCGACTTCTTGATTTCGATGTCCCGATTGCCCGATGACTTGGCTGATTTCCTTGTCCAGCCATTCAGGCTCGACGGACCAATCGATCAGCTTCGCCAACCTGGGGAAGTACTTCTCGATGAAGCGTCTCAGGTACGACCGCAAGGCGGCTTTCCAAGCTCCGTCATAGTCGCTGTCCTGCCGGTCAACGTCGTCTGATTCCAAGAGCTCCTTGGGCATGGGCATAGATGGCTCGGCATTCTATTTGTCTTGCAGCTTGTAGATTCGAACGGCGTTGTCGTGAAACAACTTCTTCTGCCAGTCGAGTGGCTTGTCTTTGACGATCTCTTTCAGGGCGGAAATCCAGTCGGCCAGCGGTGCGGTCAGCGTGCAGACGGGCCAGTCGCCGCCGAAAAAGCAGCGGTCGATGCCGAACGTCTCGAGGCAGTAGTGAATGTTGTCGGCCAGGTCGGCGGGCTTCCACGCATCCGGCTTCGCAGTGACGATGATGCCGGAGATTTTACAAAAAGTGTTCGGCCGAGCGGCGGCTTCCTTCATGCCGCTCATCCAGGCGGCACGCAGCGCTTTGTCGTCCGACTGCACCGGCATGTTGCCGCAGTGATCGACGACCAGCGTCGTCTTCGGGCATTTTTCACCGAGCTTCGCGCCGTCGGAAATCTCACTGGGTCTCATGCAAAGATCAAAGCTCTTGCCCATCTCGCCGAGCCGTTTGACGTTGTCGACGAACGTCTGCTCAAGGCACATCCCTTTCGGGCGATCGGCGTCATGCAGGACCGTGCGGACGCCGTTGATGCGGCGATTCTCGGCATACGGCTGCATGTACTTCGCAAACTCGGCCGATTGGGGCGAGCCGCCGATGATCGCTCCGACCATCGGATTATCGTCCCGGCGGCACAGGTCGAGTACATAGTCCGCTTCGGCCGCTTGCTGCGTCGAATCGACATTCACTTCCATGTAGACCGTCTTTACGACTTTGTGCGAGCCGATCTGCTTCAGGTAATCGGACATCAAGAAGCTGCGGTTGATTTTCTGAACCGCATCACCCTTCAGCCACGGAAGATTGAACTTGGTCAAGTCCCATAAGTGCTGATGCGTATCCACAATCGGCAGGTCATTCTGATTCACGGTGGCGGCTCTTTTCTTGATAGTTTCCGCAGGACGGTCCTCGGCAGCCAGCGTCGCGCCGAGCGAAATGCACGTACCAGCGACAGCGACTCCGGCGGTTTCGAGGAATTCACGTCGAGACGATTGAGCGGACATGAGCATCTCCGGTGATGAAGAGTGAGTGAGGTTAAGTTTCGCCAACACTAACCCGAAGCGTGAGCGAGGGCGAGCGCTCCAATAGACCGTGGCTTCGGAGTCTTGTGAAGCGCTCGCTCTCGCTCGCACTCTTTGAAGTTGCGCTGTTGTCCTGGCCCAAAGGGCAAAAACTCGAAAGCCCAGGGCAGAGCGGAGCGGCGTCAGCCGCGTAGCGCCGCCCTGGGTTT
>JAYVSP010000014.1:0-7758 GCA_043775215.1 Planctomyces sp.
CGACGCGCAAGCGAGGCCAAGGCGTGACGATGGCCTCGCTTGCGCGTCGGGTTGGTATGCGGTCATGAATAATCCAGGCTAGCGCCTTGCCGCGCACTACCCCTGAATCAAGACCTGACGAGGCACTAGGCATCGGTTCCAACAACCGCTGTCGCAGAACGTCAGCCACAGTCTCTGAATCCTTCCACACATCGGTGGCACTCATCATTTCGGCATCGGGTTCGTGGACAGTTTTGGGACTCATGGTTCCCTCCGGGAGTTTTGGGCCATTCGGTAAACTTCGTCAATGAACGATTGGCCGTAATGTGTTCCTTGATCGCGACACGTTTCCAGTTTCAGTTTCAAGTCATTGGCGGTTATCAGACTCGATCGTGATGCCAGCAACAAGATACCCGGGAAACCCGTCACGCGGAGTCCCATTTCCCGTGCCTGCTGGCGAGCGGACCGGTATCACTCACAATCATGTGCGGCGGTCACTTTCATTTCAGACGCTGAGACGCGCGTTTCTTGGCTTGTTGAAACAGGTCGGCAGCGGAGATCGGTTTGGGCACGGGGGCTTGAGTGGCGGGGGCGGGCGAGGTTTCTTCGGCCGTTGTTGTCGCGCGAGATGAAGTCGCCACCGGCGTGATGCGGCGTTTCGTCCGAGCGGGTTGTAGGCTTTGCCACCAGGCCGGCGCGGGTTGAACGCGCGGTTGTTCGGCCTCTTCAGTTTTGGCAGGTGCGACGGTTCGACGCCACCACGGAAAGCCGTCCCACCACGACAAGCGGCGGCCGGCGATTTCCAGCAACAGCACGATCAGGCTCAGTGCGAACAGCCACGGCAGCAATGTTCGCGTTTGCACACTGCGCGGCGGATCGGCCAAGACAGACAAGATGTCGGTTCGCTCGCGGCCGTTTGATAACTTCGCAACGTCCGACAGCAGCTCTCGGCCGGAGGGCAATCCTTGTCGCGGTGCGAACTCTGGTGAGTACGGCAGCGTGACGCTCGGCCCGCGCAAGAATTCTCGCGACCCCTTGCCGGCCGCTCGGACGCGAGTGTGGTACGTCCCAGTCTGCTCCAGCCGGAAACGAGCTTGCAGTGAATTCGGTCCCGTCCAAACGAAGTCGGGTGAGAACGGTTGCGTGCGTTCCTCGCCCGGTGGAATCACATGCAATGTCGGTGCGGCCGAGCGGTGTTTGTCGCCGCGCTCTGGGTCCAGTTCGATGTTGACGATCGCCTCTTGCCCTTCTTGCTGCATCGTCACGAACACATCGTCAGGCGATGTGCTGTTGAGTAGCCAGCGAGCCTGCGTCACCAAGAAGTCGGAGTAGTCCTCCCACGTTTTGAACGGGCCGGTGTTTGGGCCGTCGACTTCAATGGACAAAGCAGCGACTCGCCCCAGCCCCCGATACCAGAAGGCCAGCCACGGCGCGTTGTACTCGTCGGTCGAGATCACCGCGGCGGTCGCATCGGTCTTGAGGTAGCTCAAGTTGTAACCCAGTGTCGGCGGGAAGGCGGAGGATCCGAAGTTCCCCATCAACCGCGCATCGGCCAGCAGCTTCCCGTGAATGCCGTCGGGCGGATGCGTCTCGGCGTCGTGCTTGATGAACGTGTTGCGAGCGATGCTCATCGTGTCTTGCGTGAAGAGCCGCGGCAGCTCTTCCGGATCGTCCGAAAACATGATGTTGCCGCCGCCGAGCTTCGCGATGTCCTTCAACAGACTGGAATGGACGTCGTGGTCCGTGCCAAGGCCGATCACACTGACCGTGATGCCAGCTTTCGAATATCGGTCCAATAGAGTTTGGTAGTTGCCCGGTTCTTCGCTATCGCACGCATCCGAGAACAAGATGATGTGCCGCGTTTGATAGTCGCCCGCTTTCATCAATTCATTGCCGGCGGCGACGAGAGCCTCGTACACAAAGATGCCGCCGCCCATGCTCTGGATTCGCAGTACGTCCGCACAAATCGCTCCGGGGTCGTCAACATTTCGCATGCCGGTGATCGTGTGCGGCGAGCTGTCCACGGCGATGACAGCGACTTTGTCCTGCGGCGACAACAGGCGCACGCACTCGGCCGTGCCCAGGTTGGCAAGGTCCATCTTCACCTTCCCGCCCTTTACCGGTACGGCCATGCTGCCCGATCGGTCCAGCGCGATGGCGATCGCCACACGGTTCTTGCGGTGTTCTTCTCGCAGCTCCATCGACACGGGCAAAACGTCATCCAGCGGGCTTTTGAAATAACCACCGACTCCAAAACTCCGTTCACCGCCGGTGACCAGCAAGCCGCCGCCGAGGTCTTCCACATACTGAGCCAACCGTTCCATCTTCAGTCGTCCGAAGTCGGCGGCCGGTACGTTCTCGACGATCACGGCTCGGTACTTCTCCAACGCATCGAGCGTCAGCGGATGAGCCTTGCTGGCAACAACGTCCACCGGCAGCCGAGCCGACTGCAACGCGCGGCTCAGATTGTCTTCCGCCCCATCTATGTTGAGCACCAGCACGCGCGGTGCCGCCTCGACACGCACGACTCCCGCGCCGCGGTTGTTCTCTTCCAGCGGATCATTCTCCAGCAGCAACTCGGCGGAGTAATTCGTCAGCCCGCCCTCTTCGAGCAGATCGCGAAACAACACGCGGTTCAGCCCCGGCAGGAAGTCCCGTTCGAGCTTTGCGATCTCGTTCCCGTCGCGCAGCACGCGAACCGCGCCGTGAGTCTCTCGGCTGGAATGCACCCACACCGCGAACTGAAACGGCTCGCGCGGCGAGATGACCTCCGGCAGCGACAGTGATTCGATCGCAACATCGCCAATCCGATTCCGCTCGAACAACCGAAAGTCGATCGGCACTCCCGCCTCGCGAGCCCGCCGCGCGGCCGAGAGTGGTGAGCCACCGTTCGCCTCGCCGTCCGACATGACCAGAATCCGTGCGGGCCGAGTCGGTTCAATCAGGTTCAGCGCGGCCGAGACGCCGTCGTTCAAGTCCGAACCGTCCGGCAGCACCTGTCGCGTGTAGGCTCCCAACTCGCTGCTGCCGTTGAGCGTGTGCTCGACTTCCGCGCGGCTGCCGAACGTCACCAGCCCGATCCGATCGCCGGTCTTCCGATTCTTTTCGAGATCGCGGATCAAAGCCCGAATCGACTCATCCGCTTTCACCGGCAACGACCGCGAGCGATCCGCCACAACGACGATATCAATGCCCTCGCCGCCAAGATTCCAGCGCGGCCCGGTGAGCGCAAGCAGCAACAGCACCAGCAAAGTAATCCGCAGTGCCCCGGTCATCCCCCGCGTCCGGCCCCAACGCCGATACGCGAACGCCAGCGGAATCGCCAGCAGCAGAAGCTCAGGATATTGGAACTGCAACATGTCGGCCCCGGAGTCCCCTTGTCGAATTGAGCGTTCTTGGGGTAAGGGCCGGCACATCAATAACTGTCGTAGCCGAAGTCGCCAGACTTCGGATCCGAACTCTGGCGAGTTCAGCGACATCGGACAGTTATTTCTGCGCCGGTCCTAAAGATCGTTCCGCTACCGTGGTATTTCGCCAGTCGTGTTTGAGCAAATCACAACCGCAGCGTTTCGGTATCTTTGTCGAACATGAACAGTCCCCGTTGGCCACGCTCATTGAGCAACCCGATCCTACCGCCGCTGTCAATTCCCCGCAAATCGCCGCTCACCTCATCCGTCCCGGCCTCAACGACGAACCGTCTTTCGTCGGGCTTTCATCGTCCCAGCAGCGGTGGCTGGAATGGCTCGCGGTGATGAATTCTCAAGGTGAAGCGTTTGCCCTGAGCACCGTTGCCGAGCCGAGCGCCGATTTCTATCTTCCCGGAGTTCGAGAGCGCCAGACCAAAGTCAAGTAATTCTGTTTGCAATCTCATCGAACGGCAGATCGACCAACATCGGAACAGAAATGCGACCCGTGCGGCAAAACATTGAGCGGCTGGAGACTTGGTATCCAAACCTGTTCCTGGAACCGCACCTTGTCGCGGCTGTGACGGTGCTCTCCGAGTACTCTGGTTCTCCGGCAGCGTTCGATTTTCGTGGAGAGAACATTCCTCCGCTTGGCGCGTCCGAGGAAGTATTCCGACTCGAATTGAGTTGGCAACGAACGGCGGAAGAAAAAGCCAAACGATTGCGGGCGACGATGCAACGCAAACCTCTGGTGGAATTGGCGGCCACGGCGGTCGCTCTGATTGTGGCGCGTCGGGTTCTCGACTTGGGAAATTTGGACGTCACCGCCTACGGCGATCGCGCGGACTTTCGAGCCGTGAATCGTCGCTGCGTTTTGGAAATCAGTGGAACCGAGGTTGCCTCGGAGTTCGATCGGCGTCACCGTGACAAAGTTATCCAGGCAGTGGCAAACCCATTTGGCTGGGATGCATTTGTGATTGTGTGCCTGTTTTCCGCGAAGGGGCACCGCGTTCACGTTTCGTATCACGAGCAGTAAGCAAAGGGGAATCCGATGAGTAAGGTGAAGGAAAAACCGTATGGCCCAGCGCTCGAACGATTGATGGCGGAGAAGACGAAAATGCTCTCGCAAGCTCAGGCGTTTGCACAAATGGGCCTGGCTCAAACCGCTCAACCACTCTGGCAAATGGCCGGTTCGCTCGAGGAACGCATCGCGCCGCGTCTGGATGCCATCGGTCGCAGTCGCGAAGCGGCCATGCACCGGGTGAGCGCAGCGACGTGCTTCCGGAATGCCGGCGAACTGTCACAAGCCACCAACCTGTTTCAAGCGGCACTCGCCGGACCACTGGATGACTCGTCGCGCGCGGACATCGAGCAACTCTTGGAAGAGTGCCTGAGTGATTTGACCACATCACTGTCCTCGCGAGCGACCGTCGCCGTCTGAATGGTCACGCTTTCGCGTCGTCAATCGGTTCAAGCGATCCGATAGCGTGTCACCAATCGATCAGCGCGAAAGACAGAAAGCTCCAGTGTCCCGTCCAGTTCCACTTCGACCGACCAGAGAAACGGGGCGGTTCGCCATTCCAAGACGGCGCCCCCGTCGCAATTCGGAACGAGCCGTAATGGCGGGTCCACACTTATCCCCCGCAGCGCCTGACAAACATCACGAATCAAGGGCACGGTTTCCGGATTTGGCGGTTCCAGCCCCTCGTCCTCAAGCTCGTCGGGATTCTGCTCCCATTGAACGAGCTGCGATTCAACCCGCTCCCACTGTTCGGCAGAACGATCGGCGTTTGCCACCGGTGTCGGTCGAATGATTGGACGCAGTAATTGATTGACTTTGTCAGCGATTGCTGTGGGCATGTCGAGCACTTGCATCACGAAAACCCTTCCGAAAGTGAGCCGGCTGATTCTATCAATCTCCCAATCCATCGGCGAATCAGCGCAACCTTTCGTCCAACTGAATTTAAGCACGACTTCACTATTGGACTTCGTTTTGACTCACTGATTTTCTCGCGTCAGACCTGAATAACAGTTGGGCCGATAATGCCATTCGTTCTCGATTTGAATGGTCTTGGAAAACCGCATGGCGAAATCTTCAAAGACGATCTTCTTGAATGACGTGGCGTCTGGTGAACTGTGCGAAGCAAGTCTGTTCGAGGGAATTCAAGAGCGTCATTGACGGATGTGGAAGAAATCTGGCGTCCAGGTCTCACGCTGCTGGAACGCTGGTCGGATCGCGGACAGCAACAAGAAAGCGGGCATTGGAATTGGCGAGCGAAAATGAGACATGTTCGACGCAAGAAAACGCGGCAGTCCTTCGCGATCGTTTATCGCGATGTCACGCAAGGGCTGATGATTGTCGATACGTCGCGGACTTCGCAAATGGAACCCGATCGTGGCAAGGGATTGGTCTACGTCGATTACGTGGAAGTCGCGCCCTGGAATCGTCCCGGGTGGCAGCCACATCGAGTGTTTCGGTCCGTCGGCACAACTTTCCTGCGAACCGCAATTCAAGCAAGTATTCTGCTGGGATATGAGGGTAGAATTGGTTTGCATTCATTGCCTCAAGCCAACAGTTTTTACGCGCACATGGGTATGACGAACCTGGGAGTCGATTCCGCTTATCAAGACTTGTGGTATTTTGAGATGACTCCCGAACAAGCTCGCACGCTCAGGAAGGATGATTCACGATGAAGCCGTCGGCGATCAATTTTGAACATTCCAAAGACTGGTACTTGCGCATGGCGGCCATCGAAGAAGCGGCTGACTGCCCGATCTCCGCCGGTCTGCCGATCTTCTATCCGCCGTCGATCACCGGCTGGACTCCGCCCGAAAAGCCCAAACAGACTCGCAAGCCGAAGACTCGAACCACAGCGGCGAAGCCCAAACCCGCACGCAAGCGCCGTGCGACGACCGCCTAGCCGTAACCGATCCTGACCCCTCGCGTCCATTCCGCCCTCAACGGCGAACCGGCTTTCGTCGGGGTTTCGTCGTCCAAGCAGCGGCGGCTGGAATTGCTCGCGGCGAAGAATTCTCAAGGGAAGTCTCGCAGAGTCGAGCGTCGTGACTTCGACAAGCTGCTGGCGGAAGGTGACGACATCATGCTTCGCCAAGCCACAGTGTTGAAGCGTTTACCCTGAGGTTGGCAACGAGTATTTCCGTAAGCATTCTTGCCATTCGCAAGATGACTGGCAGATAATCGGCACCGTGTCTCAACCAGAAGGAATCATCACATGGCTCTGACCATTTCTGAAAAGCAGTTTGAATCCTTGGAGCGCCAGCCACGGCCGGTGCTCGTGGTGCGGCATCCGCGAACCAAGAAAGGGTACGCGGTGATGCCCGAAAAGGAGTACGCACAAGCACGTCCCCTGATCGATCTGGTCAATGTCCAGCCACAAGCGGTTCGCGAGAAGCCCGCCGAAATGTGGTCCGAAGTGAAAAACGCGCGGCGAGTGGCGCTGATCGACAAACAATTTGACTCGGGACTGAGCGAGGCCGAAGAGCGTGAGCTGGCGGCGCTGCAACAGGAAGTCTGCGAATATCAGGAGCGAGTAGCTCCGCTGAACAATCATGCTTTGGCGTTGATCGTCGAAGCGCTGGAGCAGCGAGCCAAGTCAGGAACGCGCCGAAAGTCATGAATGCTTACCGCTATCCCGCGACGCGGCACCGTCGCCGCCACGTCCTGCTGGTTACAACGATTCGTTCTCGAATTGAATCCTCTCGGAAAACCGCATGGCGAAATCTTCAACGACGGTCTTCTTAAAAGACGTGGCCTCCGGCGAACTGCGCGAGGCAGCGCTGTTCGAGGGAATTCAAGAACGCCATTTGACCGATGTCGAAGAAATCTGGCGTCCGGGCCTCACGCTGCTGGAACGCTGGTCGGATCGCGGACAGCAACAAGAAAGCAGGCATTGGAATTGGCGAGCGAAAATGAGAAATGTTCGACGCAAGAAAACGCGGCAGTCATTCGCGATCGTTTATCGCGATGTCACGCAAGGGCTGATGATTGTCGATACCTCGCGGACTTCGCGAATGGAACCCGATCGTGGCAAGGGTTTGGTCTACGTCGATTACGTGGAAGTCGCGCCCTGGAATCGCCCAGGTTGGCAGCCGCATCGAGTCTTTCAGTCTGTCGGGACGGTTCTCGTCAGAACGGCGATTCAGGTGAGCTTGGACAACGGACTTGATGGCAGAATCGGGTTGCATTCGTTGCCTCAAGCAGACAACTTTTACCGCAATCTGGGGATGACGAATCTGGGACCGGATGCGGATTACCAGAATCTGTGTTACTTTGAGTTTGATGCCAAACAGGCTCAGACTCAGAAGGACTGATCGAACATGAAGAAGCGACCGATCAAGCTTGACCTTTCCCCAG
>JAYVSP010000015.1:0-12872 GCA_043775215.1 Planctomyces sp.
GGATGGCGTCGGCGAGTCCCTTCTTCTTGGTTTGGAGCTCGGCGATTTTTTCTTCGACCGTGTTGCGGCAGATCAAGCGGTAGGCAAAGACTTGTTGTGTTTGGCCGAGACGGTGGGCGCGGTCGATGGCTTGAGCCTCGACAGCCGGGTTCCACCATGGGTCGAGCAAGAAGACGTAGTCGGCTGCCGTCAGGTTCAAGCCGAGGCCACCGGCTTTCAAGCTAATCAGGAACAGCGGGCAATTCGGATCGTTTTGAAAGCGCTCGACCGGTGCTTGGCGGTCGCGGGTTTGGCCGTCGAGGTACTCGTAGGTGATGCCGCGTTTGTCCAGGTGATGTCGCACGATCGACAGCATGCTGGTGAATTGCGAGAAGACCAGCGTCTTGTGTTTTTCGTCGATCAACTCTTCCAGGTGTGGCAGCAAGACGTCGAGCTTCGCGGAACCTTCGTCCATTCTTTCTTTGTTGAGCAATGCCGGATGGCAGGCCGCTTGCCGCAGTCGCAGCAGCGCTTCCAGGACGTGCATCTTGGATTTCGCCAGCCCCTTGTCTTTGATCAGACCCAACAACGATTGACGGTAATGATCGCGCATCTCGCCGTAGAGCCGCGCTTGCTCGTCCCCCATTTGGCAGTAGAGTGTTTGTTCGATCTTGTCGGGCAGGTCGGCGGCGACTTGTTGCTTGGTACGGCGGAGGATGAATGGTCGCAGACCGCGTGCGAGGAACTCGCGGGCTTCCGGATTGTCCGTGTCTGCCGCATGCGTACGGAACATCGTACTACGGCCGAGCATGCTGGGATTGAGGAACTCGAAGATCGACCACAGATCTCCCAAATGGTTTTCGATCGGCGTACCGGAGAGGGCCAGTCGGTTTCGCGCTTGCAACAATCGCGAGGCCTTGGCCACTTGCGAGCCGGCATTCTTGATCGTCTGCGCTTCGTCGAGCACGACGTAATCGAATGGGCAATCCTTGAGTTGCATCACATCGCGGCGAAGCGTGCCATAGGTCGTGAGGATGATGTCGAAGTTAATAAACTCCGGCCGCAGTTCGGCTCGTTCGAGTCCTGCATATTCCAGCACACGCAGTTTGGGCGTGAACTTCGCGCACTCTTGAGCCCAGTTGAAGAGCAGTGACTTCGGCACCACGATTAGTGACGGACGCCGCTCGCTTTTCCCTTGTCCCTTCATCTGGTTCGCGCGTTCTTGCAACACGGCCAGCATCTGAACCGTCTTGCCCAAGCCCATGTCGTCCGCGAGACAGCCGCCAAACGAAAACTCCTGCAAGAATCGCAACCAGCCGACACCATCTCGCTGGTACGCTCGCAGTTCGCCCTTGAAGTTGACTGGCTCTGGGGCCGTGGCAACGCCGGAAAATGATCGCAGCCGATCGCGCAGCTCCGTGAACTTCGTGTCGAAATCGACCATCGGTTGTGTGGCGAGTAGGGCATCCAGGAGCCCGACTTGATGGGCCGCGAAGCGCAAATGATCCCCCTCGGTGACGCCCAGTCCGGCGAGCATGCCGTATTGTTTGAGCCACTCTTCCGGGATGATCCCCAGCGAGCCGTCGTCCAATCGGACTGTGCTATCCCCGCGCGACAACGCGGCCAACAGTTCGGGGAAGGTGACGCGCCGGCCGCCGAAGTCCGCCTCGCCGTGCAGTTCGAACCAGTCGACGTTCGAGTGGACGCGGAATTGAAGTTGACCCGCTTGCCAGACTTGCCGGCCATCCGCTTTGACGGCCCAGCCTCGGGGCATCAGGTCGCGCACGGCCGGTCCCAGACCGCGCGCCATGATTTCGACATCGTGAGCACCCCGGCGCTTGTCGATCAGACGCTTGAATCCCGCTGCTGTGAGCTGCGTCCAAGCGATCTCTTCCAACTGCCGATTGCGGATCAAGCAACGTCCTGCTTGACGTTCGACGATGGCACTCTGCGGACTACTGGCTCGGACCAATGTGCCGGCGTAATCGAATTGCACTTCGCCGCGCAACCGTTCCTGTTGCCAGCGCGGTCCGCGTGGCGTGTGAATCAGAATTTGCGGCACCGGCATCACGCGGACTTCTTCCAGCTTCAACCGTTCCGGCAAATCCAACTGCGGCGCGTTCGGCATGTCGAGCAATCGGTCGACCAGTTCTTCCTCCTCGCCGTCGAGCACCGACAACGGCGGAACGCGACGCAGCAACTCGGCCCATTCGATCTGCCCGACGTCTGCCCAGCGGCAGAGCCGATGCGTGATGACCGCTTCGGGAGCAGCCGGCGGTTCGGCACTCATTGCCTCGCCACGCGCGTCGGGGTTCGCTTGCTGGAGATCCGAGGCTTTGAGGATGTTCGCCGAACGCGAGTCCTCAGTTGTCTCTGAGATGTCGGCAAGCAATTCGTCCGCATCCGCATCGTCATCCGCGCCGGAATCTTCTTCATCGAATTGAGCCGCCGCACGCTCGACCGCCTTGGCTGCGATCGGCAACAGAACCAGACCGCCGGGGATGACCAGTTGGGCTGCGCGAACCGGAAGCACTTCGTTACCACGCTGCCAACGACCGTCGAGACGCCAGTGTTTCTCGATCTCGTCGAACACGACACTGACGATCAATTCCCACGGCGGGCCACTGTCCCACATGATCGCACGGGCCGAGGCTTCGTCCGGATTGTCCTCTTGGAACCGCACACGGCCCGTCGAGCACATGTCTGGCAACAGCAATTCGCCCAGATCGAACGGCACGCGGAAGCGATTCGCCGCGGCCTGCAACTCGCTTTGCTGAGCGTACCAGGACGACCGCTCCGCCACGCCACCGAGCAACGTCGCCAAGATGTGGCGGTCCTCTTCCAGCGCGACGTCATCAAAGCGGTTGGCGCGAACTCGCAACGGTTTCAGCTTGCCCCAGCTTCCGTTGTTCCTCCGCTGCCGCTGTACTAAGCCGATCACCAATTGCTTCTCGATCAGCGATTGCTTGGCGTCGATCTCGTAAAAGATTTCCGTCTCACGCAATTCGGTCGAAGCGGTCGCGTCGCCAGCGTCCAGCGACGACCGCAAATGATTGAGCTGCACTTCCCATTCGCGCACGTGCGGCTCGATCTCGACTGCCGCCGGCTTGGTCTTCCGGCGATTGAGCGCAACCGTGCGAACCGCATCGCCGGACGCAACCTCATCCCAGTCGTCCTCGTCGAAGTCCCACGCGGCGGAGCTATTGTCTTCGGTGACGAACGGCGGAAAGTAATTGGGCTTCGCGAGGTCGCTGATGTAGCCGGCTTGCTCGGCCTGGAGGATCGTGGCCCACACATGCTTGCAGCGGACTTCGTGCGGATTGCCGTGTCCCGCCGCGCACGAACAGGTCATCAGCAGTGCGTCTTCTTTCCGCGTGAGCTGCGTTTGAAACTCGGTGCCGTCTTGCACGACCCCGAAAAGTTCCTCGGTGGTGACCCGCGTGATCGCGACTCGCTCGGCTTTGACATAGGCCTGTCCGCGAAAGCGAATATCGCCTCGGAACTTGCTCTCCAGAATAGACGACAATGACACGGACGGCTCCCTGGTGAGTGTGTCGCACTTCGACTGATCCGCCGCGAGCCACTCCGCCCCGGGTCTTCCTGACCCGAATGAATGATTTCCGTCGGCGGCGTCTCGCGCGCAGAGGGCGAAGCTAGCGGATGCCGCCCTCGCCGGGTAGCCAGATCATGGTCTTTGAGGCAAACTTCTCAAAACCGTTCCGGCGAGCGGAGGTGCGATGGAAGTCGCGCGTTTAACCGCAACGCCAGCGGCGTGCGCGGGGGCGGGGAAACATTTCGGTCGTCCGCACGCCCCCGCGCATGCCGCTGGCGTTGCGGTTAAACGGGAGGGCATTCGTCTTTTTGCCTTCATCCAACGAACAAGCCCGGCCGTTCGCACTGCGAATGGCCGGGCTGCTTTCTTGCAATGTCGGAACGAGCCATGGACTATTTGTGGTAGCCCAGGCTGACCATGACGTTGTACAGTTCTTCGTAGGTGATGAAGCGACGGCGGTGCAGCAGCTTGTATTGGTCGATGGATTCGGCCAATTCCTGTGCGTCTGGGTTGAGGTACGTATGGCTGTCGCGGAATTGGCGGCGATCGGGACCGTCGGTACGTCCGTCGTCGCCGGCTCGACGATCCATGAAAGTGACGGGCTTCTGCTCTAGCAATTGGCTCATTAGTATCTCCTCATTGTTCAACCAGTGAAACATAGATCACGTGGCGCGGTCGAGCAAACAGGCGTCTCACGCGAATTGCCAATTAGTCTCTTTGGGCTATCACTGGTTGTAGAATTCCGCGGAATCCGTCCAACTGGCGCGTCCGACACAACCATGAAAATCACAGTTCTAGGCGGCGGCGGTATGGCGACCGCTTGTGCGATTGTGCTCGCTGAGCACTCCGGACAAGCGGTGTCGATTTGGGCGCGGAACCCCGACTTCGCTCGCGACATGGCGACGCTTCGCTTTAACCGCCGTCTTCTGCCGGACGTGCGCATCCCGGACGGAATTGAAATCACATCGGACGTCGAGGCCGCTGTCGCCGGAGCGGATGTGTTCATCGCGGCCATTCCGACGGCGTTCCTGCGACAAGCTCTGACCGACATCTCCGAAAAGTTGCCGAGCGGCGTTCCGGTGGTCAGCACGATCAAGGGTCTGGAGAACGAGACCTTCGCTCGTCCGTCGGAGATTATCACCAGTGTTCTGGGGCCACGACCTGTTGCCGTGCTGGGCGGCCCGTGTCACGCCGAGGAAGCCGCTCGCCGGCTTCCCGCGAGCGTCGTCATCGCCAGCGACAACGAAGCTTTTGCTGCGCAGGCCCAATCGCTGTTCGCAACGGACCGCTTTCGGGTGTACACGAATCGCGATTTGATCGGCGTTGAATTGGCAGGCGCCTTGAAGAACGTGATCGCCATCGCCGCCGGCACGTGCGATGGACTGGGCTATGGCGACAACGCCAAGTCCGCGCTAATCACACGCGGCCTCGCCGAGATGACTCGCTTCGGTAAGGCAATGCAAGCAGACGAGAAGACGTTCTTTGGACTCGCGGGCTTGGGTGATCTGATCACAACATGTGTCAGCCGGCACGGCCGCAATCGGGCCGTCGGCGAACGTCTTGGCAAAGGGGAGTCATTGACCGATATCCTCGCCAGCATGACCGCCGTGGCTGAAGGAGTGACGACCGCTCGCAGCATACACAACCTTGCCACCGAACGGGGCATCGACATGCCGATCACGCGCCAAGTCTTCGCGGTCCTGTTCGAGGGAAAATCCCCCGCCGCGGCCACCGATTCGTTGATGCAACGTCCTCAGCGCGGCGAGTGAGTCATGGCGAGCGGGTGGCTTTGAAGGCTCACCAGTTTAACCGCAACGCCAGCGGCGTGCGCGGGGTGAGCGACCGACTCCAGCCAGTGCAACGTCTCGTCCAACGTCGAGCGCTGGCCTCGTCTCTCGTCCCGTCGCGCGCACGACGATGGCGTTGCGGTTAAACGCGTGACTTCCCGCGCCACCAACGGACGATGCCCAGCAACACGGTCAGCAGCACGAACGAGACGCCGGCCAAAATCGCCAGGCTCGGCACATCCCCAAACAGCCGGCGGATCGAGACGCGCGGCGTCGGTTCCCACTGCCAGATCCATTTCCAGAAGAACATCACCAGCAGAGCGGCCACGCTGAGATACGGACCGTACGGCACATAGGGCCGATTCAGAATCGACTTCACGACCAAACCGACCATGATCCCGCAAAACGGCGCGAGCAAGAACACAAACAGCACTGGCTGCCACCCCAGAAAGCTGCCGATCATCGCCATGAGCGTCACATCGCCCAGTCCCATCGCCTCTTGCCCGATCACGACGGACGAGATCAACCGCGCGAACCATGTCACTCCCGCTCCCGCCACCGCGCCGGCCAGACTCCAAACCAGACCATGCCAATGCGGGTGCTGCTTAATCCATTCGGGAATCTCCGGCCCTAGGGCAGCGACGAGCGGATGATTCCAATCGACCCAAGTGTGAATGAGTTGCACGTCTCCCGCTGTTGTCGCCAACAAGATTCCGAGAATTGTGCCGGGATAGGTGATCTGATCGGGGATGACGTACTCACGCAGATCCGTTGCTGTTGCCGCGATCAGCAGCGCGAGCAGCGTCAGATGCGACAACCAGCGCCCGTATCGCCAAAACTCATGCGGCACGACTTCGTGAACTCGCTGCCCCTCGAGCGCGACGATCGCAAACGTTCCGGCTGCGAACAGGCAGGCCGTGACAAACGTCGTCACTAGCCACTCACTCTTTCGCGGCGGAACCTCGCAGAGACGGTTCGTCCACACGCTCAACAACGGTCCGACTACTAATCCAACGACAAACATCACCGCCGAAAGCAGACAGGCTTCCGCAGGTGAAAGGTGAAAGAAACCGTTTGGGACAAGTTGCACGAGTATTGTTCTCTGTCATTCCCCCACCGACCCCGCGTCGGTGGCTTGCTGCTTTGTGGCGACTGCATTGCTGAAGGGACGAATTCCTCGATGACGGTAGCCACGAGGCATTTCGCCACTGACGCGGGGTCGGTGGGGGAATGTCATCACAGTTTCGGCCGCGGAAGTCGGGCTATACGATTGGCATGGTCCGTGCGAAAGGTATTCATGTGCCGCTGCCAGTTCCATCGCCACGGTGGCGAAGGTAGTGACTTCGGCGAAACGAGCAGAACGCTCGCTGGGCGACCCACGCAATCACCCAGAACTCAAGAAGGAGGTTTGACGTAAATGAAGATTCAGACTAGCGCTCGACTGATTCTGGCAGGGATATTGTTTCTTGCCACCGGGGGATTTGTGTTGGCTCAGGAGACTGCGGCTGTCGAAACAACAACGGCAGCCGCTCCGGCAAGTTCCTGGAAAAATGATACCGGTGATACCGCCTGGATGCTGGTGTCGTCGGCACTCGTGCTGATGATGACGGCACCCGGATTGGCTTTGTTTTACGGCGGCTTGGTGCGGAAGAAGAATGTTTTGGGTCTGATGATGCAATGCATCATCCTGATGGGGTTGATGTCGGTGGTCTGGGTGCTGTGGGGCTACAGTCTGGCGTTCGACAAAAGTATTGCCGGCGGCTTCTGTGGCGGCTTCGACAAGTTGCTTTTGAAGGGGGTCGGAACCTCGAATGCAATTCATGGACTGACGATTCCCGACCTTTTGTTTGTGGTCTATCAAATGATGTTCTTCATCATTACTCCAGGATTGATCTGCGGTGCGTTCGCCGAGCGGATGAAATTCAGCGCCATGGTTCTGTTCTGTGTCTTGTGGGGCACGTTCGTGTATTGCCCGGTGGCTCACTGGGTTTGGGCGTCGGACGGATACTTTGCCGCCGGCGAGCATCTCGCGTTGGATTTTGCCGGCGGCACGGTGGTGCATCTGATCTCTGGAGTGTCCGCGTTGTTGTGTGCCTTAATGCTTGGTAAGCGATTGGGATTCGGTCAGGAACCGATGCCTCCGCACAATCTCACTTATACGTTCATCGGTGCGACGATGCTGTGGGTGGGCTGGTTCGGCTTCAATGCCGGCAGTGCGGGAGCCGCCAATCCGCAATCCGTTTATGCGTTTGTTTCGACACATATGGCGGCGGCTACGGGAACGCTGACTTGGGCCGGCATTGAATGGTTCAAGCGCGGCAAGCCCAGCATCTTAGGAGCCTGTTCGGGAGCCGTTGCTGGTTTGGTCTGTGTGACTCCTGCGGCCGGATTCGTCACACCAGTGTCCGGCATGATTTTGGGTGTTGTCGCGGGCGTGGTGTGTTACGGAGCTTGCACGTCGCTCAAGTCAAAGTTTGGTTATGACGACTCGTTGGATGCGTTTGGGGTTCATGGTGTCGGCGGTTTTGCCGGCGCGATTCTGACGGGTGTCTTCGCAACAAGTGCCGTTTCTGGCACCGTGGAAAAATCGGGATTGATCGAGGGCAATTCCGGGCAAGTCATCAATCAATTGGTGGCGGCGGGAGCCTCACTGGCGGTGGCCTTGGTCGGCACCTTCATAATTCTGAAACTTGTCGACGCGCTGGTCGGTCTGCGAGCCAGCCAAGAAGACGAGATTCTAGGGCTCGACCTCAGCCAGCACGGCGAAGAAGGGTACATTTTTCAGTAGAGCTTGTTTCAAAATGTCAGGTAGGTGGCTCGCCTGTGAGTTGTCCGATGAAATCACACGCGAGTCGCCTGTGCTACGAAGCTCTTGAGGAGTTCTTCACCGTGAAAAAAATCGAGGCCATCATTCGTCACTTCAAACTGGAGGAGGTGACTCAGGCACTTTTAGCATTGGAAATTCCCGGGATGACTGTCACGGATGTGCGTGGCAACGTGCCCCGTCACGGAGTGAATTCCTGTTGCGGATCGGCAGAGTTCCTGCCGAAGGTCGTGCTGGAAATGGTTGTTTCGGCCGAGCAGGTGCGGCCGGCAGTCGATACCATCCAGCGGATCGCTCGCACGGATCAAAGTGGCGATGGCAGAATCCTCATCAGCGACTTGACTCAGGTGGTACGGATCCGGACGGGCGAAATATGCGACACTCCGTTAGCGGCATCCGCCTGACAAATGTGGCACAAAGCTCCGCGTCGTGAATCGCGCCACGGAGCGTTGCACCACAAAATCCAGTTTTCACGGATCTCGTTTTCCATCAGAATCACATCACGTTGGCTCGGTTGAGTTGGCGGCAGTCCCAAGGAAGCAGTTCATGAAGAAAATCGAAGCGATCATTCGGCACTACAAGCTGGAAGAGGTGAAGAACGCTCTCACAGAAACCGGCATCCAAGGGATGACGGTCAGCGAAGTACGCGGCTTTGGCCGGCAGCGCGGCCACAAAGAAACGTATCGTGGCGCGGAATACACCGTGGATTTCCTCCCCAAGGTGAAGCTGGAAGTCGTTGTCGACGACAGTGAACTTCAGAAGGCGATCGACACGATCACCAGCCATGCGCGCACCGGACAGATTGGTGACGGCAAAATCTTCGTGGCGAATTTGGAAGAAGTCATCCGCATCCGCACCGGAGAACAAGGTGGCGGCGCGATCTAGTTTTACGGTGATGACGTTGCCTTCCCCGACTGCCAATCAGCTTGACGAGTTGCGTTCGCGGATCGTTGAGATTCGTACTCGCGCCGAGACGTTGTTTAAGCACGGCTCAACTGGTGTGCAGACTGCGACTATGTTGGCCGACGGACTTCGAGCGTTCGTGGTCGAACAGTGGTTGGCTGCTCTGGAAATCTGTGTCTCGCCAGAAATAGCACGACGACTGGAGAAGTCTTCGGCGATCGTGGCTGTCGGTGGAACGGGACGGAATGAACTGGCGCCGTTCTCTGATCTCGACCTGTTGTTTCTGTACCAACCGGCGGTGCATAGTGACTTTTCACGCGTGGCAAGTCACTGCCAGCGGGCGTTGTACGACGCCGACCTCAAGCTGGGTGCCAGCATGCGCACGCCGCGCGATGCCATCACGATGGCACTCGACGATTCCTCGTTCGCGACGTCTCTGGTCGAAATGCAGCCGCTGTGGGGCTCACACGAATTGGTCGCCAAATTAAAACGGTCGTTCGAGCGAAGCGTTGTTCGGTCGCGGCGTGCCGCATTCATTGAGGCGTGTGTCGCCAATCGCGAGGAAGAGCGGATTAAAAACGGCGGCGCGCTGCAGCAATTGGAGCCGGACATCAAGTGCTCGCGAGGCGGCATGCGCGATCTGCATTTGCTGCGCTGGATCGGCTTTGCGCTGTACCAGGCGCCCGACATCGACACGCTGCGTCTGAATGGGGCGTTGTCGCGTGAGGATGCTCACAAGCTGGTCAACGCCCACGAATTTCTGTCGAAGATTCGGGTCGACCTGCACTTCGCCGCCGGCAAGCCGCAGGAGCGGCTGACACGCGATGAGCAATTGCGGATCGCTCGCGAACGGAAGGTCGTCGGCACTCCCGCTCAAAGCCCCGTCGAAAAATTCATGCAGGAATACTTTCAGCACACGACCGCCCTAGCCAGCATCGTGCAGCGATTCGTGTCGCGGCATCGTCGGCCGTCGCTCGGTCAGCGGATAATGGATTTTCTTTGGAGGCGGCGACAAGACCGGCATTTTCTCATCAGCTTCACGCAACTGGATGTTGTGGCGGGACACATGGAAGCCGTCTGCTCCGACTTGCACGAGGTGCTGCGGTTGTTTCTGGCCGCCGCGCGAAACCATGTGCCGATTGCGCCGCGAGTTCTGGAAAGTATTCGCCATTCCGCGCCGCGATTCAGCCGAGTGCTCGACGTCGAGCATTCGCGTTTGTTTCTGGCGATTTTGGAACCGCGCGGCATGTTGGGCGCGACACTTCGCGCAATGTTCGAGACCGGTGTGCTGGATGTTGTGCTGCCGGAATTCGCACACGTCCGCTGCCTGCTGCAATTCAATCAATATCATCATTACACGGTCGATGAACACACGATGCGAGCGATGGAAATCGTCGAATCCTTTGAACACGATCCTGGCCCCGTGGGAGCCGCCTATCGCGAGATCAAACTCAAACCCGTATTACACCTCGCGCTGCTGCTGCACGACGTCGGCAAGGGACGGATCGAGGATCACAGCGAACTCGGTCGCGGCATTGCCGAACAAATCGCCGTACGGCTCGGCATGCCGGAGTCTCAACGCGAACTGCTGATGTTTTTGATCCACAAGCATTTGGTCATGGCGGATACCGCTTTTCGCCACGACACGTCCGACCCCGACGAACTGACTCGCTTCAGCCACATGGTCGGCAGCCCAGAGTCACTGACGATGCTCTTTGTGCTGACCGTCGCCGATATTTCCGCCGTCGGTCCGAACATCTGGAATGACTGGAAAGCCGGCCTGCTGACCGATCTTTACGATCGTTCCATGCTCATTTTAAGCGGCAAACATCCCCGTTTCCTGGAAGAGGAACGGCTCCGCACTGTCCGCGAACACGTCCTGGCCACGATGATGCCCGGCGTCAAAGGCTCGCGAAAACTCGCCGGCTCGCGGGACGTGACAGACGACGAACGGCAGGAATTCGCTCGCTGGCTCGATCAGCAATTGACCGAGTTCCCTGCGCACTACCTCACCGGCACCGACAGCCAACGAATCGCCGCCGACTTAGAAATCATCCGCCGCCTGCAACCGGGCGAGATCGTCGTCGAGGGCATCTACGAACCGGTGACCGACACCGTCGAATACCGGATCGTCTTGGACAGCCAGCACTCCGACGGCTGCTTCCACCGGATTGCCGGCACACTGACGTCGCAACGGCTGGAAATTCTTTCGGCCCAAATCTGCACGGCTACCGACGGCATTGTGGTGGATGTGTTCAAAGTTCACGACGACGACTACACGGGCACGGTCCCGCGCGACCGCATGCAGGAAGTCGGTCGGGGGATTGGCCGAGTGCTGCGCAAAGAAGTCACCGTCAGCGAGATGTTCCAGCGCTCGAAGCGGTTCAGTTGGAAGACCGCCAAGCCACCGATTTCCGACCTGTCCAATCGCGTGACGCTCGACAACGAGTCGTCGGAACGCTGCAACATCGTCTGTGTCTTCGCTCACGACCGGCCGGGCCTGCTGTACACAATCAGTCGAGCCATCTATCGCCTGGAACTCTCGATTGAACTGGCCAAGATCGCCACTCACTTCGATCAAGTTCTGGACGCCTTCTACGTCACCGACCGAGCCGGAAAAAAGATCACGGACCAAGCTCGCTTGGCGTCGATCCAACTGGACCTCAACAACACGCTGGTTGAGTTCGACGCCTCGGGCCATCAGAAATTTATCGGTTGACAGGCAGAGCACGGGAATTTATCAACGCGAAACGTGTTACGGCTCCGAGACGTAATTGGGGCTCCGTCCCGATCCCGCGCTGACATCACTTCTCAATGCTGAATTCCAGCGTCACGACTGCTTTGACTTTTTTGTCGATCGTGCTTGTGTCGTATTCGCCGCCGTCTGACACATCGGTGGAATCCACTGGCGTGATTTGAAAGACACCCTGTGATGCGGAACTCAGGCCGCCGACTTTTCCGTGACTGTTCTCCGCGAGCGTCTTTGCGCGGTCATACGCGTTCTGCGTCGCGGCTCCGAGGAGTTCGAGTTTGAGTTGTTCGAGGCCGGAATAAAGAAACGCCGGCGCATGACTTTGCAGTTCGACTCCGTTTTTGATGAGTTCGGTGATGCTGTCCGAAAGCGTGTCGATTCGCTTCACATCCGTGGATCTCACCTGGACTGATTGGCTGAGAACGTAGAGGTCGATCTCGTTGGTCGCGAAGCCGTTCTTGTCGTTTTTGAATTGGGGGTGGGACGAAATTGCGACGTACGTGCATTCCGCTTCGGAGACTTTGGCATCGGCCAAGTACTTCTGCACGATCTCGCGGTTCTTCTCCAATTCCGTGTAGCCGTCCTTTAGATTGGCCGCGCGCACCGAATACGAAATGCTCCATTTTGCCGAGTCAGACGTGATGGTTTTCTCGGCGGTCCCTTTCACCTTAATCGTATTTTCGTGCTTCAGCCGGACGATCGCCGTCGAGAGCAGGTGAGCAGAAAACGTGAAACCGAGTGCCAGCGTAGCTCCCAACAAAAACATCGCCAATCGGCTTCCGGAAATATTCGATAGATATTGATTCATGGCATCGTCCTCCGTGACTTTGGTTCCTATTCCTTGGCCGGCTGTGACTGTCGGATTTGTCGAGCTGCGCCCGTCAAGAAGGCGAATGGAACATCCGGCTTGCTGACAGCCGCGGATCGAAGTCAGACCGGACGGAATGTATGCCGCATTGCGAATGACAGCGAGATAACTTTGAGGCTCTTCCGGTGTTCCGGGGAGGCAAGTTTCAAAGCCACGGATGAAACACGGATTGAACACGGATCAGGACGGCGAACAAGGCAAAGAAG
>JAYVSP010000016.1:0-7556 GCA_043775215.1 Planctomyces sp.
GACGAAAATTCCCACAACAGTCAGCGACCAGAGAAACCGGCTGAGCCACAATCCAGCAAAGGCCGATAACGACGACCAGCTTCAAGAAGTACCACGACACCCCCCCCGAAACCCCACTGGCTGGTTTTGACTCATCAAAAGCGCCGATCAGGTGGCTGGTTTTGAAGCGCCGAATGACATTCAAGGATATTTTTCGCTTGGTCGGGAAGCTTATTTTCTGCTTTCTTAGCAGGCAAAGCGGCGCCAATCGAGTTTTCCGCTGACCGAGCCGGTAAGGCTGCACCAATTGAAATGGAATCTCCCAGTGGAAGAACCGATTATCTTGTGCAGCGACTCGGCAGCTTCTTCTCGAGTCAGAGTTGCGAGAGGGCGGAAACTCTCGGCATTCGTTTTTAGCAGGTTCTCACGAAAGGCGGCAAAAGCCGCGTCGCGATGCCGTGGAGCAATTGCCTGGGAGTCTTTGAATTCGATTGGTTTGGCCGAAAGGACTTCAGAGCGATAGCGTTCGGCAAGCCGAAACAGCACTGTAGCCGCCTCCTGCCGAGAAATAGGTTCCGCTGGGTGGAAGAAGCCACCCTCGGTTGTCATCAGGCCAGCCACCACCACGAGTGAGATTTCGTCAGCCTCGGGTGATGAAGCAGGAACGTCGGTGATCGTCGGAGATTTACCCCGTGCCGGCTCCAGTCGAATGGTCTGTGAAATGGCACAGGCAAGTTCGCCACGAGTCACCGGGGCATTCGGCCGAAAGCGGCCTTGGTCATCGGCGAGCATGATTCCTCGAAACGAAATCGCTTCCAGCATCTTTCGCGATGGTCCTTGAGGTAGGTCCGGAGGCAATCCTGTTTCAGGAGGCCGCAATGTGAGGGCCACGGGAGCAATGTCGAGACGCACGTGTGTCACGGACATCTCTTCAAATCGATTAACAATCCCGTGATAGCCATCAGTCTGATCGGTCTTTGAAAATGTATACCGGTAACCATGACCGTAATGTCGATTGTGCTTGAGCGTAATTCCGATCTGCTTGCGACTGGTATTATCAGCGAGACCCTCGATCAACGCATGGAGCGCGGCACCTCGGCCGGCAATATCCGGAATCTGGAAATTCCCATTGTTACGTTCCTGTCCCGGCTCAATCCTTTTCTTGTTGGGATGTACGGTGGCCTTGCCCGTCTTGGGATCAAATCGATCTCCTTGTCCAAGACAGGAAATGTGAACGCCCACGATCGAACATCCCAACGGTCCGTCTTGGCATGTTGCGCGGGCCGTATCGACGATCGTCACATAGCCCGGCCCAAGAATCTCCATCGTGCCGTCGGTTGCTACGACCAGGGCAGCGTCTTCGTCGATTCCAAATCCGAATCGGATCTTTTCTTCGATTGCTGCACGCGCTAAACGCCCCAAGCGTCCGCGGTATTGGCTGAAATGCTGGTCGATAATCCCGCTGCGAAGAAATCCCAGTCCGCGCGTCACCAACAATCCACGACGAGCCGGTTGCTCAATCAACTTTGTCAGCCCGAAGTCGAGTGCATCCATGCCATCGTCGATCGAGTCGTCGGGAAAGCCCGATATGGAAATCATCGTCTCGCTCTGCACGGCCGCTCCGGCGCTGGTGCCGGCGATGACTCCGCCACCCCGCCAGACCGCGTAAATCGCCTCCAAAACGGCTGTCGGCGTGCCATCGGATTTCAGCAAGGCGCGAGTGATGCGAGTCTGGTCTCCCCCTCCAAAGAAAATTGCCGTGCAGTCGCGGACCTGTGCCACCACTGCCGAGTTCTCCGCCTGCACGGCCGCATTCTTCACGGTCACATCGATGATCTGAATCTGGTCGGGCTGAACACCGTAGCCGCCCAATCGCGTGACGAAATGCGAGGAGCTGACATCTGGTTTGCCACTGGCGGTCGGCAGGTAACCAATGCGGATGCGCCCGTTGACCTTTGCCGTTTTAATCAGCCTTTCCAAGGCAGGACAATACGGCGGAAGCCCCCCGCCCTCGATAATCAAGGAAGTCCGAATTTCGTCCGCTCGACCAAGGCCGGCAACGACCAGGATCAATGCGACGACTGCAAAGCGACACAAGACTCGCATGATGTGATCTCCAGATCGAAAGTTGACCAGTTTCGACCGACTGAATTGCGGTCGATAAGATACAAGCGTCTTTCGGTGGGGGATGAGGCGTCTGCGGCTGAAAGTTTTTTTCGAAAAGTGATTCGTGTCTGGATCGTGGTGCGAATCGCGCGCTCAGAAATGGCCAATTCGACCAGCACGAGTTTGTACGTAAGTTTGGAGTCGTTCGTTCCTGCGGTTAATCACGACGATGTGTTTTGAGTGGGTCAGCCGACGCTCGTTCGTCTGTCTCCCTTGTAGAAATTTCTGACGCAGATGCCGCTGACGCAGATGCCGCCACCCACAAACGGACCTTTTCGTCGAAACTTCCTGTCGCCAGTGTGTTGCCATCCGGAGCAAACGCTAGGCATGAGACCCAGTTGTCGTGGTCGTCATCGCCGTCGTCGCGTAACGTCCGAGTCTCGCGACCACTCACCGGATCCCACAGTTTGACCGTGTTGTCCCAACTGGCCGTGGCCAGAGTTCGCCCGTCCGGGGAAAAGACAATCCGCTGCACGGCATCGGCGTGGCCTCGCAGTTGATTGACGAGCTTTCCACTAGCCGTTTCCCAAATCGTCACAAGGCCACTGGCGTCCCCGGCCACGATCCATTGACCATCAATGGAGAAGGTGACGGATTTCATCTCTTTGGTCCCTTGCAACAGACCGACATCGACGGGTCGCCAATTCTCGGTGGACCAAAGCTTCACCTGATGGTCATCGCTGGCGGTCGCCAGCAGCTTGCCGTCGCGGGAGAAAGCCACATCACAAATAGTATTAGAGTGTCCTGACAGCGTGGCCACCTCGCGGCCCGTGCCGAGTTCCCAGACCTTGGCCACCTGTTCGTAGTTGGACTGATGAAATGTGGGATGACCGAAGCCAGCCGCGACAAAGGCTCCGTTGGGCGAGGCCGCCAATGTCCCGATCTCCGACTGGTACTTGGGCGAATCGGAGGCCAAGCCCGGTATGACACGAAGTTCGCGGCCCGTGTCGGCGTCCCACACGCAAAGTTTTGAGTCGTATCCGCCAGTCATCAGTCGGCTCCCGTCCGGTGAATAGGCAAGGGTCAGCACTCGCCCGGCAGCCGCGCGAAAGGCTGTCACCAACTCTCCAGAGGAGACATTCCAGACTTTGACGATGCCATCCGACGAAGGGTCGTCGTTGCCGGTGCCGACCGCCATTCGGCGGCCATCTGGTGAATAGGCCACACTGAAGACGGGGAGTTCGTGATCGCCGAAAACTCGCGACGAACGGTCAGATGTCAGATTCCAGATACGCGTTGTGCCGTCTTCGCTGGCAGAGGCGACGGTCAAGCCATCCGGAGCGAAACGCACGGATTGAATCTGCCCCAAATGTCCTTTGAAAAAGTGCAACTTCTTGCGGCTGGCAACATCCCATACCGTGACCATGCCGTCTGCTCCGCCCGTGGCCAATCGTCCGTCGGCGGCGGAAAACCCAAGGGCGGAAACGGCAACACGGCGAACTCGGAGGATCGACCCCGGCGCGTCGCGCGTCGCATCCTCTGACAGGCACACTCGACCGTTGGCATCCCCCGTGGCTCTCCATTTGCCGTCGGGGGAAAGGGCAATCGAATGAGCGGTTGAAAGGTGTCCCGCAGGGCAAAGCAACTCGGCCTGCCCGACTTTCAGACTGGTGATTTGATTGTGGTGCGGGTAGCCCAACAAGAAGAGGCTTTTCCCGTCCCAAAGCGATCCTTCGCGCATTGGTCGAGATTGACCAGCACGAGACCTGCGACGCCTCCTGAAGCTTGGCTTCATTTGCGAGCGACCGTTCAGCACGGATGGTTCCTTGTGGCAGTTTCCAGTGGCGCAGCTTCAGCTCACCGTCGAGCGTCACAAGCTGTTCGTCAGGGCTGAAGGCGACAAGCCTTGCGCCACGGACATGCCCTTTTAGCACCAACGAGTTTCGGTTGATCGCTGTCCATTGCAGTCGCCACGCAAATTCGCGCAGGTCCGTCTGTCCTTTGGCGGGCACATGCGCCGCGAGGAGCGAGGCGACATTTTTCGCCGTCCCGTTGTCACTCTCCCACATCTGGTTTGCGAGTTGCAAATCGGCCACGTAGAGCTCACGCCTGAGACTTTCTTTGGCATGGCTCTCCGCACGCAACGCGTATTTGGCGCGGACGAGTCCCCATGTGGTACCGATGACACCGATCGCGAGCACCGTCAACAGTGCCCCCGATAACGCCAGTGCCAATTTGCGGCGAGATCGCTCCCCGATGGCCCGCGTGATGGCCTGAGCCTCGGCCAACTCGGTCTGACGCAGCCGTGTTTCGACCCCTTCGCGATAGTTGATCAATTCCCGCGCCAGCACTCCCGCGTCGGCGGGACGATCTGCTGGCTCCGATGCCAAGGCGCGTCGTGTGAGACGTATGAGCTCTTCGTGAGCACCACTTTGATCCAGACGCTGGAACGCTTCCGTCAGTTCAGCACGGACAGCCATTCGTCGTAATTGCTCGAAACTCGTGGCGACATAGGGAGGCCGTCCCGTGAGGATCTCGCAGAGAATGGCACCCAGCCCAAAAACATCCGCCCGTTGGTCGATGCGGTCGTTTTCGCCCAGCGCCTGCTCAGGGGCCATATACGCCAGCGTCCCCAACACACTTCCGTACTGCGTCTGAGACCCCGAACCAGTGGCATCATCGGAACCACCGCTTCGAGCAGTGCGAATCACGCTAACGTCAGGACACAGTGTTTGCGGTGTCCCTCCCTCGGCGAGCACTTTGGCCATCCCCCAATCCATCACCTGGACCTCGCCGAACGCGCCCACCATGATGTTCGACGGCTTCAAATCGCGGTGGATCACACTGCGGGAATGGGCATAAGCCAACGTCTGGCAAATCTGCTCAAAGATTTGCAGAAACCGCGAACGGTCTTCTTGCGTGTTCGAACTCTTCTTCAACAAGGTGGCCAGCGTCTCTCCCTTCACTAGCTTCATCGAGAAGTAGGGCCGCCCATCGGGAGCTGTTCCAAGCTCGTAGATGGGAGTCACTCCTGGATGTTGCAACTGCCCGGCGATTTGGGCCTCTTCAATGAACCGCTGGACCAGTTCGACTTCACTCTGATGGTGCTCCAACAAAACTTTGACGGCGATCTCTCTCTTCAGATCGCCGTCACGCCCCTTGTAGACCGCGCCCATCCCGCCACGAGCGATCTCCTGCCGCAGGTCGTATTCAGCGAAGCGGCTTCTTGCGAGAGGTTTCTTGACCGACGATTCTTCTCCCAAATCACCAACAATGATCGTGGGGGTTTCCGTCACGCGTGGATTGGCCGAGTCTTCGGCGGTGGCCACGACTTGCGGCGCTGGCGCGCTCCAGGCCACTCCCGCCGCGAGACGAAACTCCGACGCGGCCTGAAAGAAACTCCTGAGCTCCGTTGCGAACTGCGGATATCGGTCAAGATAGGACTGCGGAACCGGAGCTTCACCACGCTCGGCCGCCTCCAAGAAATCAGCGATGATCTGATCGACAGGCGACTCGTCCGATTCGTTTTCGTTCGATTCCGACGGCATGCTCGATTCCTCTGCACGTCTTCGTGCTCGATCAACAGTGACAACGCCTTTTATCCGATTCCGGACGTGCAACTGATTTCAATGCGTCAAACAACAACCAATGAGGCGCTGCTTGTCTCCAAATACGGAACAGTTTCAGTTAGTCGTTGAACTCATCGCGCAGAGTCTGGATCGCGCGCTTAATGAGTCCCGCAACGGCCGTACGTGAACGGCCCATCTGTTCGGCAATCTGAGCCAACTGCCAGCCGTGCCAGTGCTGAAGAATGAGCGCCTCGCGTTGAGCGTCGGGAAGTCGGGAGAGCGCCGCGGTCAGCCTCAGAATTTGCTCCTGCTTCACGAGGTGATGGCTGGGAGCGACGTCCTCTGCGACTGCGAACGCTTCTAGCTTCAACGACGACTGTTCGAGGGCACACTCCAGCGAGAGTTCACGACCGCCACCTCGTTTGGCCCGCCGCACTTTGCGAATCTCGTCGGCGAGGTTGTTCACGAGAATACGCCGGAGTCACGGCAACAGATCACCCCCGTTGGCATTGAAATCCGGTTTGGCTTGGTGCGCTTCGAGCAATGTCTGCTGAACAACCCCGGACGGGTCGAGCTTGCCACGCAGTTGCGGACTGAGCTGCATCTCGACCAACACGCGTAGATAGCTGCGGTACTTTTCCAGCAACTCGGCCGGATCCAACTCCATGAGACTTGCTCCTCTCCAGAGATCATCGACCAGGAGTGACTGTCGTGGAGGCCATTGCCTCACCTCCACGCAAAGACCTTTATACCGAGATGATTCCGAACGATTTCCGTGGGGCCAGACAATAGCCCAAGAAGCGGCAAAACGCATTTGAGGACAGTCCGGACGCAGATTTCGACAGTCATTTTCGCAATTGTTCGGAAAAGTCGAAGAGATTCGCGCCCCAACAGAAAAGCGTTGTCGCTTAGTTAGGAATCTGTTGACACAGATTCTGATTCGCACCGCAGCGTTGGTTGAAGAGGTCGCGGTGTCTCACCCAGTTGTGGTTACGCCCTACGAAAACTTTTTTGGAGAGAAGAACATGTTTCGATCACGATCAAAAAATCTGGGAATTCTGTTGCTGGGCCTGCTCGTTCAGGCATCGTCAGGCCGAGCCGATGAGGCGACGGCGGTAAAGGTGATCGAGGGACTTGGTGGCCGTATCAAAACGGACGACAAGCTATCTGGCCAACCCGTCGTGTCGGTGGACCTCGCCAATCTCAGCGTCACAGACGCCAGTCTGACGGAGTTGAAGGAACTGAAGAACTTGCAGTCGCTGAGCCTCAACAACACCAAGGTCACGGATGTTGGCCTGAAGGAGTTGCAGGAACTCAAGAGCTTGCAGTCGTTGGCCCTCACCGGCGTCAACGTCACGGACGCCAGCCTGGCGGAGTTGAAGGAACTGAAAAACTTACAGTCGTTGAGCCTCACCTACACCAAGGTTACCGATGCTGGCCTCAAGGAATTGCAAGAGCTGAAGAACTTGCAGTCGCTGGATCTCAGCTTAACCGCAGTCACGGATGTTGGTCTGAAGGAGCTACAGGAATTAAAGAGCTTGCAGTCGCTGAATCTCAGCAACACGAAGGTCACGGATGCTGGCCTGAAGGAATTGCAAGAACTGAAGAACTTGCAGTCGTTGACCCTCACCGGCGTCACGGTCACAGATGCCAGCCTAACGGAACTGAAGGAACTGAAGAGCTTGCAGTCACTGTCCCTCATCTATACCAAAGTCACGGATGCTGGCTTCAAAGAATTGCCTCAAGCAGACAACTTTTACCGCAATCTGGGGATGACGAATCTGGGACCGGATGCGGATTACGAGAATCTGTGTTACTTTGAGTTTGATGCCAAACAGGCTCAGACTCAGAAGGACTGATCGAACATGAAGAAGCGACCGATCAAGCTTGACCTTTCCCCAG
>JAYVSP010000017.1:0-17391 GCA_043775215.1 Planctomyces sp.
CCAACTAACCCGCCCGACAACCTCCGGGCGTTTTTTAACCACTCAGGTGGTCCCCTTTTAGACGCTCACGCTGGTCCCCTTTCTGACGCTCATCACCACAAAAGCTGTTAAAGAAGCCGGGGCGGTCGGGATCTGCCAGCGGAGCAGACCGGCTCCAACGTCATTGGTCAGTAATGAGCCCGAGGCTTCGAATCGGAGGTGGAAGACTCTTCCGAACTCCTGCACGATGGCGAGTTCCTGGCCGGTCGCGAGATCCCACAGTCCGAATCCGTCCCACATTCCCACGGCGAGCAATCGACCGTCGGGGCTGATCGAGGGAGCAAAGTACTGAGTCTTGCCAAACGCCGTTGAACGCACGAGCGTGCGATACTCGCGTCCGGCGGCCACTTCCCACAGACGCAGCGTGTTCCCCTTGATGTCGGCCGCGAGCAGTCGATCGTCGGGACTGAAACGCATCACCCCGCCACCCTGCGTTTGAAAAAGCTGTCGGCCTGTGCCGGGATCCCACAGCCGCAGCGTGCCATTCCAATCATTCGAGCAGAGCAAATCGCCAGTCCGGTTAAATCTGACTTTGATACCTTGGTTCTTGAATCCCTCCAGCACCCAACCGGGCTTTTGCGTCGTCACATCCCACAGGTGAACCTTGAGATCATTGCCCACCACCGCCAGCATCTTGCCGTCTGGATGCCAGTCCATCTCCATCACGGCACTCGGTTCCGGCAATTCCGCGAGCACACTTCCCGAATCCATGTCGCAGAGACGAATCATCGTGCGGTTGATGCCCACGGCGAACTGCCGTTCTTGTGGATGGAAGACCAAATACTGAGGAAGCGGACCCACATCCAATTGGCGGAGCAGTTGGCCGGACGGTAGTTCGATGAAACTCAGTGGCCCCGCAGCCAAGCCGAAGGCAAAGAGCCGACTATCGGGACTGAAGTTGTAAGTCGAGACCACGGATGCTTCGTTCACCAACAACTCCGGGGTGTTTCCAGCGAGGCTCCACAGTCTCAGTCTGCCGCCAGGACTCACGACAGCAAGAAACTGGCCATCGCGACTGAGCAGCGGATATGACTCGCCAGGCTCGAGGCCGCCGATGCCGGCGATTTCCGTGTCGTCAACGACGCGGCGGACGCTGACTTCGCCAGTCCGGTTTGTTCTGGCGTAGCGATTCAGCGCGCCATCGAAATCAAGATGCCACGAGCCATCGGGATAGCCGTTCCATTCTTTGGCGATCTTCACGTCGGGCAGGGCCATGCAGGCGATGGCCTCGTTGCGAAGTTCCAGCATTCGCGTCTCGGACATTCCCAGTTCGCGTGCGATTTTGGCCGCTTGCGACAGAGCTTGAAGACTCTCGAAACGTTGGCCCATTTGCCGGCTGAAGCGACCCGCCCGGGCTTGCGCCTGGTAGGCCGTACCGAGTTTCTCCACGGCCTCGCGCCGCGCTTCCTTCTCCGCTCGTTCGGCCTGCTCCACTCGTTTCAATTCCGCACGCAGCCGCACCGACGTGGCGAATGACCCGCCGGCAATCAGCACCAGCAGCACGGCCACGGACATGATGAGCGCCGACACCACTGGGTTTCTTTGGCACAAGCGCCAGGCACGCTCCGACCGACTCACTCGCCGCGCATGAATGGGCCGGCACTCGACAAAGCACTTCAGATCCTCCGCCAACTCGCCGGCGGTTTGATAGCGCCGACCGGGTTCCTTATTGATCGCCTTGAGGACAATCGTTTCGAGGTCGCTGGGGATGCGGCCGTCCAGGGAGCGCGGTCGTGGCGGCTCGTCGTGCGTCACCTGCTGGATGAGTTTGAGCTGGTCCGGGCAATCGAACGCCGGGCGCAGCACCAGCAATTCGTACAACGTCATCCCCAAGCCATACACGTCGCTCCGCGGATCGCTCCAACCGCGAAACCGCTCAGGAGCCATGTAGCGAATCGTGCCCACGACGTCACCCATCTTCGTCAGCGCGTCTCCCTCCGCTTTCGCCAGTCCGAAGTCGGTCACCCAAACGGTGCCGGTCTTGTCCAAGAGCAAGTTCGAGGGCTTGATGTCGCGATGGATAACCCCCTTGCCGTGGGCATACGCGAGCGCCTCGGCCACCTGAATGCAGAGGCGAGCCACGCTGATGTAATAGTGCTGCGGATTCGACACGGTCACACTCGAAAACTCCGCTTGCCCTGGCAGCGTCACCGAGGGTGCCGCAGTCGCGTCGCCACTGAGTTCCACAGTCGCCTCCTGAGGATTCCCCGCGCCGTTTGCAGCGACTTGTTTAACCGCAACGCCATCGGCGTGCGCGGGAATCGCAACGCCATCGGGAGTCGCAACGCCATCGGGAGACTGATCTCCCGACGCGCCCATGCCGTTGGCATTGGGGTTAAACAACTCGTTCGGCACCGGGAATTGACCCGTCAAAAGGGCCTCGGCCACGCTGACCGAGGAATGGGCAACGGCATTCACCAGCAGAGTTTCAGCCAGACTGCGTCCGGCCGCGGAATCTTTCGAGGGCTTCATCCGCTGCAGCTCGACCAGGACTTGATCCAGCCCTTGTCCTTGAATGAGCTGCATGGCGTAGTACAAAACATCTTGATCCTGACCGACCTCGAACACGGGAACGATATTCGAGTGGTGCAGTCGTGCCAGTGCGCGGGCCTCGCGGCGAAATCGCTCCAGTGCGTCGGCATTCTGTTTGGCATGAAACGGCAGCACCTTCAGCGCGACGCGCCGGCCCAGCGATCGTTGCTCCGCCTCGTACACGACCCCCATGCCGCCTCGACCGATCTCACGCACAATGCGGTAATCGCCAACGAGCCGCAGTGGAGATTCGGTCGCCCGCTCTGCTCGATCGGCTGCGGCACGCCGGTCCTCATCCACCTGCTCGATCGTGACCATCGCCGGGAAGAGTTCGCGAATCTCTTCGGACAGTTCGGGATACTTGGAGGTGTATTCCGTCAGAGCCGGACGCTCGCCAAGACGGAACCGCGCGGCAAACTCATCGGCCAGTTGGTCGAGCAGTTCAAACTGAATGGAGCGGTCTTCGGTCACGCTAGATTCCTTCCAGACCGCCGGGCATCTCGGCCAGGATTTTCTTGATTCGTTTCAGGGCTCGGATGTAGCGCTTGGCCGCAGCCGATTCCGCGATGCCCAGCACCTGAGCCGCCTCGGATCGACTGAGCTGCTCGAAGTGCCGCAGTGACAAAACCTCGCGGTCGATGGGTTCGAGATTATTCAGCGCCTCCTGAACACGCAACATCCGCTCGGCCCGTACGGCCGCTTGAGACGGCGACGTTTGTCGGCCGAGAAGTTGTGCCGCCAGCGCGGCCGAACTCGCCGCCGGCATGGCACCAGGATACAGCGAGACCTCTCGGCCGGCATCCCGCATCTGCGCGCCCAAATGCTGGCGGTGCAGATTCGTGATCTGTTCACTCACAACGAGCCGCAACCACAGGAACAGCGGGATTGTCGGATTTTGCAGATACGAATCCAATCGCTCGGCGACTTCCAAGTAAGCCTCTTGAATCACATCCGAAGCATCCGCGCGGGCCTGCACTCGCGTATCGAGACGCATCTCGACCATGCGGCAGAGCTTGTCGCGGTGCTCCGTGAAAATTTCGTTGAGCGCCTCGCGATCTCCCGCGCGGACACGTTCCAGGAGACCTCGGCTGTCGCTCAATTTGTCATCCATCAAAACTCCCATACTCTAATACCCGCGCATGGGACAGATTCCGAGACAGGAATTTTTGGATAATTCTCAAACCGGAACTCAAAGGTGGTCGCGTCGCAGCGAGCTAAGTGGCCCCGCATTGATCTCTGGGTAGCCACGCTCGCCAGAGTGTGGGCGAATCGCGAGAAAACCCACGTTCTGGCGAGCGTGGCTACAGACTCTTCAATGCGGGTCCACTTAGCTCCGTGAGGCCCATGACGGTGACAGCGATCGCGCCGATGGATCGCTGTTGTGGTGAATTGGACTCGGTGTTCTTGAACGTTGTGAAGCGATGCGTGGTTTCCGAAAGTCGCTTGGCCGCGTAAGCTGATTCGCAGTTTCAACACTCGGATCGCACTGTGGGAGAGTTCCGCGAATGTCGCACTTTCGATCACGCCACTTGATGGTTCTGCAACAAGCGCAGCAGCGCGAGCGTGCGAACGCCGAGCGGACCGGACTGGAGCACGTGAGATCCGTGCTGGAAGAGACTCGGCCGGCGACATGGGTCTTCACCGGCGACACGATCGTGCAGGGAGGTGGCCAGACCGGCGCGGGGCGGACGTTTTCCGAGCAATTCGGCGATTTGTTGAAGAACAAACTGCGGCGGTTGTTGGACGTCATCATCAACACAGGCGTGCCGAATTCTCGCTGCGAGAACTTCTTGAAGACGTTCGATTGGCGTGTGACTCGCTTTGAGCCAGAAGCAGTGTTCCTGATGTTGGGATCGAATGAAGCGACATCTGAAGCCACAGGGCGAGATCGGTTTTACGATCAACTCCACGACATTGTCGACGCCTTCGAGTCGGCGGAAATCCCTTTGATCTTGCAAACGCCGCCGACTGCTCGTCCCGATCACTCAGCCGAAGCAAGTCACTTGCCGGCTGATGTCGTCGTGCTGCGCGAGGTCGCCGCGGAACGGCACGTGGCGTTGATCGATCATTGGTCACTGTTTCAGAACCGCTTGACCAACGCCGACTCAACTCCGGATTGGTGGTCCGCCGCCGGCCTGTTGCCAAACGTCCGCGGCCATGCCGAACTCGCACGACAACTCGTCGAGGCGTTGAACGCCAAGTGACTTTGCGTTTTGCCTCTTCGACTCCGTAGCTTGACTCTCAGTCGAGCGCTTTCCTCCTTTGGCTCAAAGCCAGAGAGTTAATCGAGGAAGCACGCTTCTCGGTATGGTGCATCTGATCGACTGCGGAAGTACTCTGTAGCGCGTGAGCCACGATGTTGCGTCGGATGGTTGCCATCGCCAGTCACGCCACGAAAGCGCCAGGGCTGGCCAATTTGTCGTGTTGCGAAAACTGTAGGGTGGCGTCGAGTCATCGAGACCCACCGGATCGTGAGACATTTGGTGGTTCTCGTTTACTCGACCACACCCTACGTTTGAAAAACTAGCCAGCCCTGCGAAAGCACAAACCATGAATGAGTTTGAAGGATCACCGAAGAAATGGCCGCCGCTGGGGCTGCCGACGGGGAGTGTGCGGGCACTGCTGACGCTGATTATCGTCGCGGTCGTGGTGTCGAAGCTCGCTCTCGGCCGCACGCTGGATGAGCTATGGATTGAGACGCTGTTGATTGCCCTGGCGCACTATTTCACCGCGCGGCGGTTTGTCTCGTTGTCGCCGGCCGTGCTGCAACGTCTCGAGAATGAAGGTGTGATCGAGAAGGAACGGCAGCCCTTGTACCTGCCGAGGAGCTCGATTCGCACAATTATTGTCGGGGCGTTCGTCGGCTTGGGAATTTACCTGTATCAAAAACAACGTCTGTTCGAGGTACAGTCGCTCGCGCTCTTGAGTATGGTCTTCGCCTATCTTTTCGGCTCGATCGTGGGCGGCATCACGAGCTGGTTGAATCGTCGCCGCGCCCGGTCACCATCGGGAACCTGGGGTGACCTCCGAGCTTTGATTGTTCTGGGGGCCATGCTGACGGTCGCGGTTCCCGAATTTGTGGTCGAAGAGCAACTGCTGCCTCCGCTCATACATCGCATTGCACTCGGGCTGACGTTGTTCTACTTCGGATCACGTTGAAAGTTGCATGACTATGCGAGTACTTGTCATCGAAGATGAGCCGGACGTGCGGCGAGCCGTTGCCGAATATCTTCGCGAAGAGGGTTATGCGGTGGACTCGGCCGCGGACGGTGAAGAGGGTCGGTTCAAAGCGATCGCGTGGGATTACGATGTCATTCTGCTGGACGTCATGTTACCCAAGGTCGATGGCTGGAGGCTGTTGGCCGAGGTCCGCAAGACGAAAGGGACTCCAGTGTTGATGCTGACGGCGCGCGATGCCATCACAGATCGCGTCCGCGGGCTGGACACCGGCGCGGACGATTATCTCGTCAAGCCTTTCGAGCTGTCGGAAGTGGCCGCTCGCGTGCGGGCGTTGATTCGCCGCTCGGCCGGACAGTCGCGGCCGGTCATCGAGATCGGCGATGTGCGGATCGAAACGGCATCGCGCACGGTGACTCGCGACAATGAGCTGGTGAATTTGACCGCCAAGGAATACTCACTCGTCGAATACTTGGCGATCCATCGCGGCGAATTGGTGACACGGACGATGATTTACGATCACCTGTTTGATGAGGATGATGATTCGCTCTCGAACTTGGTTGACGTGTATGTCTCGAACATTCGTAAGAAGCTGGGCCGAGACTTAATCACGACGCGTCGCGGGCAGGGATACTTGATTTATGGTTAAGTCACTGCGTTGGCGTCTGCAAGTGTGGCATGCCGTGGTGCTCATGGCCGTGGTGACAATCTTTGGCGCGATCGTATACGAACTCCAATGGCAGACTCGCCTGCAACAGATCGATGCGGAATTGGACCGCACGGCCGAAGTGGTCATCTCGCAATTGCGGCGTTTGTTGCCTTGGCCCGGGCCATTTCCTCGCCCCGGTCGCTGGCCAGCCTTTGTGCGGCCGGACGACAGCACTTCGCGAGGCGAAGCAATCGGGCCGCGCCGCGAGGAAACCAGACCGGAAGGCATGCCGCCTCCCGCCAGGAATGAGGGTCGAAGTGACGGACGTCGCGGTGATCGCGGACGCGATGGCGGCGTTGGGCGCGGAGGCCGGCCGTGGAATTCCTGGCAGCCGCCGTTCGGAGGCTTTCCGGGATTCAATCCGACTCCGGGAACGCCGGGTCTGGGACTGCCCGATGAGTTTCTGCAACTCTTTCAAGGGGAAGAGGCGGAGTCGCGTCTGTACTTCATGATCTGGGATCGCGAAGGGAAACCGTTGCAGAAATCCGACTCAGCTCCGACGATCGTTTTTCCCAATTTGCACATTGGCAAGGATGAGATTCCAGTGCGCACGGTCCGCTTGCGTGACGATCATCGCGAGGTGATTCACGTCAGCCGCTTTGACATCAACGTGCTGGTGGGTCGTTCGATCCGCCGCGACTTGGCGGAACAACATCGTTCGGGAGTGTTGTTGGCGTTCGCCGGTTTGGGTGTGTTGGCTGCGGGCTTGGTCGGGGGTTGGTGGTTGTCGTCGCGAGCCATCCGGCCGATCGCCAGCATGACCGTAGCGGCCGATGCGATTTCCGTCCGCAACCTTTCGGAGCGAATCGACCTGCAAGAAACGGATAGCGAATTGGGGCAGCTCGGCAGCGTGTTGAATCGGACGTTTGACCGCTTGCAGTCGGCATTCGAGCAGCAAAGTCGTTTCACGGCCGATGCGTCGCACGAACTGCGGACGCCGCTGTCGGTGATTCTTGCAAATTCGGAGTTGGCATTATCCCGCCCACGGTCCAGCGAAGAATATCGTGCTGCGCTGGAAACCTGCCGCCGCGCATCGCAGCGCATGAAGTCGCTGATTGATTGCTTGCTGATGCTCGCGCGTTGCGATTCCGGCAACTCGGCGCTGGAGCCGCGCGAATTGGATCTGGAACCGGTCGCCAAGGAGTGCCTCGAATTGATGCGTCCGCTCGCCGAGGAGCGGCACATCCGCCTAGAGGCCACGACCGCTCCGACCTGCGTTTACGGAGATCGCGACCGCGTTTCGCAGGTGCTGACGAATTTGCTCTCCAACGCCATCCGCTACAATCACGACGGCGGTCAAGTGCATGTGGGAGTCGCTGCGGAAAATGGTGCTGCGGTCCTCACCGTCACCGACACGGGAATGGGCATCCCGCCCGACGCACTGCCGCATATCTTCGACCGCTTCTATCGAGTGGACGAAGCTCGCTCCCGATCAGAGGGTGGCAGCGGCTTGGGCTTGGCCATCTGCAAGACGATCGTGGAGGCTCATGGCGGCACCATCACCGCCCGCGGTGAACCTCAGGGCGGGACCACAATCGAAGTCCGCTTGCCGCGCCGCGAATCGGAAGTGCCCGAAATGATGAATGTCGAATGATGAATGTCGACGCATTCATCATTCATCATTCATCATTCATCATTCATCATTCATCATTCGTTATTCGTTATTCGTTATTCGACGCTACAGCGGCACCGCAAGCGTGGGCATGTGTCCTTCAGGGATTCGTTCTGTCTACAGGCGTGACCACATCGACCACAAAAGACTGAGAGCTTCGCTTAACCAAGCTCGCTGATTGGAAGCCGGCGTGATCGCCGGTAGACTCGCGGCGACTTGTGGAGGAACGTGACATGTTGACGACAACACTTCGATTCGGACCGAAAGATCACGGGCGAGCGGTTTCGGATGAAGAATTGGAAATCGCCGAGTACCGCGGCGGCTACGATTACGAAGTCATTTTCGGGAGGTTGTACGTGTCTCCTGCGCCGAATCCTGAGCACGATATTGTCGAGAAGCACATCTTTTTTCAGCTTCATCAATACCAAGTGCAGCGTCCTGACATTGTTGGCTACGTCACTGACCGTGCTCGCGTGTTCGTCCCTTCGGAAGAGAAGACGACGGCGCCCGAACCGGACTTGGCGGTGTTCGTTGACGGGCCTGATGACGACTGGCGAGCCGTCGAGCCATTCATCGTCGGTGAGGTTCTACGCGGTGAGGACATCGACAAAGACTTGTTCCGCAACGTGGACCTCTACTGGCGAGTCCCCACCATCCAGGAGTACTGGGTGTTCGACATCCGCGAGAATCCGCGTCGGCCAAAGCTGTTGGTTCATCGTCGCGCTCGCAACGGTTGGGACATTCATGAATTCTCCGCGTCGGACACTTACCAAACGCCGCTTTTGCCAGGACTAAAATTGATCATCTCGCCGCCAGCTCGGCAGGTCACGAAGCGGCCCCGCCGGCGTCGATCGTGACTTCCGGTTGAAACGTAGAGCAGGCGGCTCGCCTGCTCAAAGATCACAGAACATCACAGGTTCTCGCGGAAAATCACAGGCGAGCCGCCTGTGATACGGAGTACGAACATGGGACTGCTGATCGGCATGGACGAAGCCGGATATGGCCCGAATTTCGGACCGTTGGTGGTGACGGTCACGGTTTGGGAAGTTCCCGGATCGCCGCGGGACTTCGACCTGTGGACCGCGATGGCTGACGTCGCTCAGCAGACGCTGAGCAAAGAGTTGCTCAAGTTGCATATTGCGGACTCGAAGCAGGTCTATTCGCCTGGGAAAGGACTCGCGGCAATGGAGAAAGCTGTGTTGAGCTCGCTGTTGATGTTGGGGCGCGAGCCGAATTCGCTGAAGCAATTGACGGCGCATTTGGAATCTCAAATTTCAAATTTCAAATTTCAAATTTCAGATCTGAAATCTGAAATCTTAAATTTGAAATCTGTCGTCGCTCCGTGGCTCGCTGACCGCGAGCTGCCGTTGCCGACGGAAATTGATCGGTCGTTGATCGGTGACATCGCGACGAGGTGGCTCGATTGCTGTCAAAGAAACAGTGTGAAGTTGCTCGCCATCAAGAGCGAGATCGTGCAGCCGCAGCGATTCAACGCGCTCGTCCGAGCGGCCGACAACAAAGCCCTCGCATTGTCGCGGCTCAGTTTGAATTTGCTCCGCTCTGTATGGAACCCTGACGATGAGCAAGCGACGCTGGTGATCTGCGACAAGCACGGCGGTCGCAATCGGTATGATGACCTGCTGGCGGAAGTGCTCGACGGCCAGATGCTGTTTTCTGTCGGCGAATCTCGCGAGCGGAGCGTCTATCGCGTCGGCTCGACTGAAATCCGATTTCAGATGAAGGCCGAGGCCAACTTTCCCGTGGCGATGGCCTCGCTGGTCTGCAAATATGTTCGTGAGTTGTCCATGATATTGTTCAATCAGTTCTGGAGCGAACACATCCCTGGACTCAAACCAACTGCCGGGTATCCGCTCGACGCCGTGCGGTTCCGCGCGGACATAATGGAGGCTCAGGCAAAACTGAAAATCGTCGACGACGTCTTGTGGCGTACGCGTTAAATTTGGAGTGCGGTGATGCATCACCGCTTTCGTTTGCGGCGGAGCCGCTTTTGTTTTTTTCGGAATTGAACGACCTGCAATCGAAAACGGCTCCGCCGCAAACCAAAGCGGTGTCGAGCCACCGCACTCCAAATGTCCGACGCAATTGCTAACCGACGTGATTTTCTGGCTGGCCGCGCACTGCGTGACGAGTTGATTTCTGTTGGCCAAGCGGCAGGCGATGCGATTCTCAGCGAGGCAGATGAGTCGCGTCGCGAACCGACCAGCGGGGCGACGGTGCGGTTGGCGACGTCCGCGATGGCAACCGACTTTGCCGTGATCTTGAACGAGGCACTGCCCGACGATCCGCGGCAGCCGTTGCGATGGGCCAGCGAAGCACTGGATGTGGTGCATCTGCTCGAAGATCAGATGAGCGTCTATCGGCCGCACACGGAGTTGTCGCAGCTCAATCGAATTGCCGGGTCTCGGCCGGTGCCGGTGGAAGAGCGGTTGTTTGAGTTGCTGTGCCGTGCTCGCGAAATTTGGGGTGAGACCGAAGGCTGCTTCGATCCGACATCCGGGCCGCTGATCGCTCTGTGGCGGCAGTGCCGAAAGGATGTGCGATTGCCGACCGACGATGAGGTGGCCGATCGGCTCGCGCTGATTGGGATGCAGCATGTGGTGTTTCCCACAGAGGATGCCATGCACAGTCCGCAATTGAGCGGCACGGCGCTAGCCGCCGGTGTTTCGCCGGGGCAAATCCACATCGCGACACCGGTGGCTAGCGTCATTCCGCTCACAATAAGCGTCATCGGGCGAGAGGCAGCCATCGACACATCAATCGCCTTCGACCGGCCGGGTGTCGAGCTCAATCTTGGCAGCATCGGCAAGGGACACGCGTTGGATCGCGCGGCGGAGATTCTCGTCGAGCATCACCTCACTGAGTGGTTGATTCACGGCGGTCACAGCAGCGTACTCGCGCGCGGCGAACACAATGGCTTGCCCGGCTGGCCGGTTGGGATGCGGAATCCGCTCCTGCCACAACGACGGCTCGGCACAATTCTGTTACGCGATCAAGCTCTCGCCACGAGCGGCACGGCCGTGCAACATTTTCGTTTTGAGGGAAAACGCTACGGCCATATCATCGACCCGCGCAGCGGTTGGCCGACCGACACGATGCTATCGGTGACGGTGCTCGCCCCGACCGCGGCCGAGGCTGACGCCCTCTCGACTGCGTTCTTCGTCGGGGGAGTCGAATTGGCCGACCGATATTGCTCTAATCACCCTTCGGTTTCGGCACTGCTGATCCCGCCGCCAAGCGGCGGACAACGGTTGGAGCCGATCAACATTGGCATCCCAGCCGACGCCCTGTTTTGGAATGACGAATGAACCTGACTGAATCGAAGAAATGTTGCTGTATCGCCATCGTCCTGATCGTCGCCCTGCGGCTGTCGATCGGCTGGCAGTTCCTGTACGAAGGGCTCTGGAAATTCAACGCGCTCGGCACGTCAACGCCGTGGTCGGCCGAGGGCTATCTCAAGAATGCTCAGGGGCCGTTTCGGAAATTCTTTCGCAACATGACTGGCGATCCGAATGACCTCGAATGGCTCGACAAGGACAAGGTCGCGGCCAAATGGGACGACTGGGCCAAGCGATTCACGGCTCATTACCAGTTGGACGACAAGCAACAGGCGGACTTGTCGCGGTTACTGAACGGCGCGGCGGACTATCGCGTCGAGTTGGCCACGCTGCCGGAGGGAGTCACGATCCCCAAGAATCTGTCGAAGGTTGTGAAGTTCGACGAGAAGGCAAAGCGGCTGATTTGTCCCGGCAACTGGCGAATGCTCGCGAAGGAACGTGAAGCGTTGTTCGAACTGGCCGAGGTCAAAGAGCACGCGACTGAGGCGGAACGAAAATCGGTGAAGGCATATCGTGACGCCGTGCAAGCCTTGTACAACCGCGCCACCGATCCGAAGTCGATGAGCATCAAAGACCGGCTGGCGGTTGCCATCGTCGGCAACTACGCAGCGACCGACCCGTCCGTGACCGAGCGAACATTCGCATTGTTCGGCAACCCGCCGCGCGACTTGAAGGTCTATCAAGAAAAGATCGCCGAATACGAAGCGAACCTCGCGAAAGCCAAAAAGCAATCGGCGATGCACTTCCCGCAGGAGCACTTGCAGAAGCAATGGAACGAACTGCAACAACTCCGCGGAAAACTGGTTGGCCCCGTCAAAGCGCTGGAGTCGGACCTGAAGGTTTCTGCGAATAAGCTGTTGTCGGTCGAGCAACTCGCGCGCGGCCCGGTGCGTCTGCCGTCAACACCAATTGACCGCATCAACAAACAAACGATGTGGGGCCTGACAATCCTTGGCGTGCTGTTACTCATCGGCTGTTGCACGCGCATCGCTGCGCTGGGCGGAGCGGTCATGCTGACGATGTTCTATCTGGCGATGCCGCCGTGGCCCGGCGTCCCGGAAGCTCCCGGCCCAGAGCACAGCTTCATTGTCAACAAGAACTTCATTGAGGTAATGGCGTTGCTCGCGATTGCCGCACTGCCAACCGGCCAATGGTTCGGGCTCGATCGGCTGTGCTCGATGTTCTGGTGTCGGAGGAAGTGCTGCGGCGGTTCGACGTGCTCGACTCCGACGGCGGCAGGTGTTGCCAAGACCTGAACACGATGCGGTCGCGATTTGCGACCGCATTGTTTAAGGTCGCGTGCAAAAACAATTTCCGGAAATCGTTATCGGATGCCGCCTTTATCCCGAAGGGATTGCGTCTCATAGCCCAGGGTTGTCCGCGATAGCGGACTACCCTGGGTGGCGTGGACAGTCGCATCTCTACCCTGAAGGGCAACGCCGTTAAGTATTTTTTCGCGGTAATTTGCGGAGGATCGAGGAAATAAGGACGACCTTATCTTTCGCGACGCCATCGCAACCCAAACTCGATGCGCCACGAATGAAGTGCCCCAAAACCCGGTAAATAGCCCAGATTACTGTCGAATTCAAAATGCTTAACGGCGTTGCCCAAAGGGGTGCAACTCGATAGCCCAGGGCGAACCCCTGGGTGACGAATAGAACAACAATAAGAAGCCCTGAAAGGGCGAAACTCCACGGAGGCCAAAGACATCCATTTGTTTCGCCCCTACAGGGCTTGCCATGTTTTGGCCGTCAAACCCAGGGCGGCGCTACGCGACTGACGCCGCTCCGCTCTGCCCTGGGCTAGCGAGTTTTTGCCCTTTGGGCCAGGACAACAGCGCAACTTCAAAACTGGCGCTTCGGGTTAATGTGGGCCAGGCAAATTTGCCGCACCCAATCTCCGCGAGCCAACCGCGAACGACGCTGGCAAACCTCAAAGAGACATTTGGCTGACGGACGAATGATGTCGCAGGAGTGAACCGGGGGAAGGTCACCCGATGCGATGTCGTTTGTCGAGATACGCCGCGAGGTATGGAGCATACGGCTCCTTGGTGTTGGCCAGGTTGTAGCTGATCTTGCGTTCGTGACAGACGTTTTCCAGATGCTCGGTGAAAGCTTGAATGCGCGTGAGATATCGCTTTCGCAGTGTGTTCGGGTTCACCACAACTCGTCCGGCACCCTCCATGTCCTGGAACCGAGTGATCCGCTCGAAGGGGAATGTCAACTCGGCATCGTCCATCGTGTGAAACAGCAGCACTTCGTGATTGTTGTGCCGAAAATGCTGCAAGCCGCTGGCGATCTTCGCTTCGTCGTCAATCAGGTCGCTAATCAGAATGACGAGTCCGCGTCGCTTCAGTCGATCGGCCGCTTCGTGCAAGACAGTTCCACAGTCGGTTTCTCCACCAACCTTCACGTTGTCCAGCACATCAAGGATGCGGCGGAACTGTGTTGGATGCGCCTTCGGCGGGATGTATGAACGGACTTCCGTGTCGAACAGCATCAGCCCGACCGCGTCGTTCTGCCGGATCAGCAAGTAGGTCAGTGCGGCCGCCAGGTAACTGCCCCATTGCAGTTTGGTCAGTCCGTCTGGGCTCGGTCCGCGGAAGTCCATCGACTTCGAGCAGTCGAGCAGAATCGTCGCTCGTAGATTGGTCTCATCTTCAAACAGCTTGACGTAGTACTTGTCCGTCCGCGCGACGACTTTCCAGTCGAGCATCCGCATCTCGTCACCGGGCGTGTACGACCGGTGATCGAGGTATTCGACGGAGAACCCGTGATACGGACTGCGATGCTTGCCAGTCAGAAAGCCCTCCACCACTTGCTTGGCAATGAGTTCGAGATTGCCAACGCGAGCAAGACCAGCGGGATCTAGGTAAGACATGTGAATCCTCAATGCGAAAGCCGATTGCCAATTAGGGGACTGAGCATTTTGTCGGACTGATTTCAACGCAAAGGCGCAAAGATGCAAGGTCGCAAACGACTCGGCGGGCTAAATTTGTCGCGTTCAGCCATTTCAGTGGCAGGTCAACGGTCACTTGGGAATTTTGGCCACGGATGAAACACGGATCAATCCTTTGCGTCTTTGCGTCCTTGCGTTGAAAACTGCGCCGTTAAAAATTGGATGCGACTTATCCGCCGCCGACGAGCGTCACGATCTCGACCCGGTCGCCAGTCTGAAGCTCGCAGGCGGAGTGTTGGGCTCGCGGCACGAGTTGCTCATTCCGCTCAACGGCCAGAAATCGCGGTTGCAGCTTGAGCTGTGCGAGTAGCATGGCCACTGTGCAATCGGTTTCAACCTGCCGAGGTTCTCCGTTGACGATTATTTCCACGTTGCAACTTCCTCCGATTTATAGACACTCATCGGAAGCGAGTTTTTGAAGTTCATCCGTGTGAGCTTCCTCTCCGTGTGCTTGTAGTTCGCGTTCATCGGATTCTTAAGACGTTTAACGCGAACTACAAGCACACGGATAGGAAGCCCACACGGATGAAGTCAATCAGCTTGCGTCTTCGAGCGGCGCGCGGCCAAAATTCCTGGGAACTTCGCACGACAGGCGTCTGTCCAACCGGCCTTTCCGGGCCGTCGGACGGTCATCAACTCATCTCGAAGGGAGCGATTGCCATGAAACGCTATTGGCTGAGTCTGTTGTTGACGGCTTGCGCCGCCTTTCTGCCAAGTCTGGCTGTGGCTCAAGTGGTGATCATCGACCACGGAGTGACGATCATTCGACCGCCGCATCCGGTTCCGACACCGCGGCCACTGCCGCCGCCTTCGGCATACAAAGTGCGCTCGGTCGAGATGCAAGTCTCCGTCAAAGACCAAATCGCGTCGGTGCAGTTGTCACAAGTCTTTCAGAACATCAGCAGTCAGGTGCTCGAAGCCCAATTACTTTTCCCGATGCCCGACAATGCAGCGGTCAGTCAATTGACCTTGCTGGTGGATGGCAAAGAACTCGCTGGCAAGCTGATGAAGAAAGAGGAAGCTCGTGCGATTTACGAGTCGATCGTGCGGCAGCGAAAAGACCCGGCATTGCTGGAGTACCTCGGCCAAGGTCTGTTTCAGACCAGCGTCTTCCCTGTACCGCCCCAGGCCGAGCGGCGGGTCGAGATTCGCTATCAACAATTGTTGCGGCACGAGAGCGGGCTGACCGACCTCTTGCTTCCGATTGGAACGACGAAGCACGCCCATCATCCGATTGAATCGCTCAACGTCGTTGTTCGAGTCGAAACGTCCGAGCCGCTGAAGACCATCTACAGCCCGACGCATGCTGTTGAAACGCAGCGGCCGGACGATCGACACGCCGTCTGCAAGCTGTCGCTGAACAACGTCTCCAATCCCGATGACGTCCGTTTGCTATTCGGCACCGAACGGGAGGCCATCGGCATGAATGTGCTCAGCTATCGGCCGAAAGATTCCGAAGACGGTTTCTTTCTGATGCTCGCCAGCCCGGATGTGCGGCCGGATTCCAAGCCGGTTCCGAAAACGTGCGTGTTCGTCGTCGACCGCAGCGGCAGCATGACGGGACAGAAGTTCGAGCAGGCTCGCGGAGCGCTCAAGTTCTTGCTGCAACAACTGCGGCCGGAGGACAACTTTAATCTGGTCGTGTACGACTCGGCGATTGAGAGTTTTCGTCCCGAACTGCAACGCGCAGACGAAGCGACTCTGAAAGCCGCGAGCGGTTTCGTCGACGGCCTATATGCCGGCGGCAGCACGAACATCGACGGAGCGCTGCAAGCCGCACTCAATCAACTGACCGATCCGAAGCGTCCGAGCTACGTGCTGTTCTTGACCGACGGCCTTCCCACCGTCGGCGAATTGAACGAACAACGCATCGCCGCAAAGGCCAAAGAGGCGAACAAGGTCAACGCGCGGCTATTCAACTTCGGTGTCGGTTTCGATGTCAACAGCCGGTTGCTCGACCGCATCTCGCGCGATCATCGCGGACAGTCGGTCTACGTCCGGCCGAATGAAAACATCGAGGCGTCCGTATCGAGCCTGTATCGCAAGATCGGCTCGCCCGTGCTGACCGACATCGCGATCAACGTCGAGTTCGACACGGTCGTCCCGGTGAGCACGACGCCGCTCATCAGCCGCACGTACCCACGTCAACTGACGGATCTGTCTCAAGGCGAACAACTGGTGTGGGTCGGCCGCTATCGGCAAGCCGGTCCCGCGAAAGTCAGCCTCACCGGTGTGACGACTGACGGACGCAAGACGTTCGCCTTCCCCGCGACCTTCACTCCCAAGTCGAATGACGAAACTTTTGGCTTCGTCGAAAAGCTGTGGGCCACCCGCCGCGTTGGCGAGATCATCGACGAACTCGACCTGCACGGCCAAAATCAAGAACTGGTCGATGAACTCGTCCGCCTCTCAATTCAGCACGGCATCCTGACGCCGTACACCAGCTTCCTCGCCGACGAAAATGTGCGGCTGGCCGACCGAGACAACTTGAGCCGGGCGAGTAGCGTCGCCAGACGCGAACTCGAAAAGACCGACGGCGTCTCTGGATTCGAACAGCGTGCGTTCAAAGGAGCTTTGCAAAACGCACCGCAAGCCAGCACCAAACCGGCTGGGGCAGAATTCAGGCTGTCATTGCCTTCCAGTCGAAGCAGCGGCCCCGCTGGCCGTGGTGGAACTGCGGCCGACGAGAAAAAGAATTACAGACTTTCCGAGGCCGCTGATACCAACCTCCGCCAGATCGGCCAGAAGACGTACTTCCGCAAGGATAATCAGTGGCAAGACTCGACCGTCACCGAGGAGCAAGCCAAGAAAGCGATCCGCATCAAACAATTCAGCCGCGAGTACTTCGACCTCGCCGCCAAACACACTGCGCTCGCTAAGTACATCGCCTTCGACGAACCGGTGGTGGTCAACATCGACGGGCAAACGTACCAGATCGATCCGGAAGAGGCTGATAAAGAGAAGTCGTAACGCAGTTGGCTTCGGCGAGCGGGGGACGTCAGTCCTCC
>JAYVSP010000018.1:0-4081 GCA_043775215.1 Planctomyces sp.
CAGGGCAGAGCGGAGCGGCGTCAGCCGCGTAGCGCCGCCCTGGGTTTGACGGACAAAACGTGGCAAGCCCTGTAGGGGCGAAACAAATGGATGTCTTTAACCTCCGTGGAGTTTCGCCCTTTCAGGGCTTCTTATTGTTGTTCTATTCGTCACCCAGGGCTCCGCCCTGGGCTATCGAGTTGCACCCCTTTGGGGCGAAAAACAAGCCAACGCTTCGGGTGACATACGTCTTGCCGGAAATGACAGCGACCCGGCGATGAATCGCCGGGTCACTGATTCCGCTGATGTCGCCGAAGTCTTGAGACTTCGGACGTCACTCGCGGGAATGCACCGAAGTCTCACGACTTCGGCGACATCCGATAAACGATCCGGGTTAGATGTTGCGGTCCAGTTCATCCGCGAACTGCTTGTCGACGAAGATGGCCTCAATGAGGTGCCGTCGATTTCGATCGCCCGTTCCCGTGCGACGACTGAGCTTGACCGCCGTCTTCTGGCGGTCGTCTCGGATGGCAAACATCAGTGCTGCGAATGCGGGAACTCCACCGAGCAGCGCCCAGGTTTGATCCGACGATTCGGAGCAGTTGGTCTGCAAGTTGCCATTCTCGTCTGTCGTCGGCTGACCGTCGGACTCGATCGACTCGTGCTTCTGGCTTTCATCAGTTCGAGACGGACTTCCTTCGGACTCCGATTCGCCAGACGCTTTCCGATTCGATTCCTGCTGATCAACCGTCTTCGTCCGCGATTTTTGCGGGCGATTGTTGGTCGACGCAGGGGCATCGGTGGACTCGGCAGTGAGGTCTTTCGTCGGCGGGATCGTCGCATCACCCATCGGCGAGATCAGTCCAGCGTCTGGGATCAGCGAGACACCAGAATCTCGTTCGATGATTTTTGACAAGCTCCGCCGATTTTCGTCCTCGGAACGCGATGCGGGGCCGATCGTCTCCACGAAAACCGGAATGGCTTGGCTGACGATTGCCGCGCTAGAATTCGTGCTCGTTGAAACAATGGGGGTCACTGGGACAGTGGAGAGGTTGCTCAGCGCGCTGGTCGAAGCCAAGGCGGGCGAAACCGGTGTGAGTTGCACGCCGGTCGCCAATGATTCGGACATGACCGCGACACGGTCATGATCGTTGTGATCGAAGCCGAGCGTGTGGCCGACCTCGTGTTCCACCACCGACAATAAATCAACCTTGCCCACCAAGCTTCCCTTGCCGAGATACCAGCCGTGACCGGCGGCATCCGCATCGATAGTGATGACGTTGGCCATGCTCCAGCCGAGTTCACCATCGGGCAGATTGTCGACCTGCACCTTGAGGGAACGCAGGGCCGCCTGCTGCTCCGAGGTGAGATGCGTGGCACTCCACTGAGCCGTGGCGGCTTTGACCACCGGTTGAAGCGCTGCGGCATCGAGCCGGGCGGAACCGTCCGGGGATTGCAACGCCGAACCGTCCAGTTCCAGGGCCGCTCGAACTTGAATGTTGCCGCCGGACAATTTGCGCGGAGCGGTGAGTCCCGGAGATGGGGAGTTGTAAGTGCTGCTGGCAAACCACAGTCCGAGAGGCGTCTTAATCGTGATCGCAATGGTATCGTTGCTCCCCGGCTCTCCATTGTCGACCAATTGGACATCGAGATTAGCTTGAGCTCCGCCCGGGTTCACCAATACCGGCATATCCGGATTGGTAACGTCTGTGATGTTTGCCTTGCTGGAGAACTTGGTTGGAGTCGGCGCTGTGGCGACCGTGAGCGTGCTGATGGCACTGCTCTTCACTTGATATGTTTTCCCATCCTGGCTGCGCACAATGATTGTCATCGTCCCCTGAGGGTTCGTCCCGCTCTTATTGTACTTGACGTTGAATCCGAAGTTGGTTTTCGCGCCAGCCAATGGAAGCACCGACCCGTTTGCCGAAGCTTCGCCAGCGGGAGCCGTATTCGTCACGTATCCCCCACCGTTAATCGAGCCAGCCACGGGTTTGGCCACTTCAATAGCAGTCGTCCCACAACCGACATAGTAGTTGTTGACTTTGATGTAGATCGTGTAGTCTTTCGATAATGCACTACCGATGTTGGCCGCCCATGTGGCGCTAGCCTTTCCGATCGTTTTGTCACCCACACTAACGAGCGTGACGGCATATGGTCCAAGCGATGTCACAAGCGAACCGCCGTCGTACACGCAGAATGTGGCGGTCGCGTTCTGGATATCACCACGATAGCCATCACTCGCATCAGTAATTACGGCACTTAGTGGGACGTTGATCGTGCTCGTAGTGGCGCTGCTGGTCACGAACAGATAATTTCCTGTGTACTCCGCAGTCGCGTTTTCCTTCGTGACCGTCAGCGTGGTCGATCCCATGCTGTTGCCGACGACGGCGGTATTGCTGCTGACGAACTTGGCGGTCAGAGTGTTGCTGCCGATGACCAGCAACGGCACATCGAGCGCGGTGTAAACGAACGTGGCGGTCACGGAACCGTTATGAGCAGTCGTATCGGTCGCATCGTTGACGGCGATGGTGCCGCTGACTACCGTCGTGCCGATGCAGAACTGAACCGTCCCCGAAAAGTCGACCGGTCCGAGCACTGTCGCGGTGAAGGTGGTCTGGTCGCTGTATTGCACGGGATTGGGACTCGCAGAAACGCTCGTGACCGAATCATCGTCAACGATCGTTGCCGTATGCTTGTTGGCGGTGCTGTCGATAGTCACCTTACCACTGGTTCCGTCGGACAAGCCGGTCAACCCCAAGATGATGGTTTCGTTCCCTTCGTAGGTCGAGTCGCTCACCACGGAGACGAGGCCACTGGTGGTCTTCGTCGTCCCATCCGCAGAGCCGACACCAAATGTCAGGGTCTTCGTGGTGGCGGTGTAGTCGTAGTTGACGGTGGGACTCGGAGTCGCTGTTCCCGTGAGGCAGTCACTGACGTTGACTGTGACGATGCGATCCAGGGCGATTGTCCCGGTACCGGTCGCCGCGATCATCAGCTTCGCCGTTGTCTCGCGCGCTGCAGTCGCTTCACTCGCACTCGATGTGGTCGGGAAGAACGCAATCGTGGCACTGTCGTTGTCCGTGATGGTCAATCCGTGTGTGGAAAACGAACCGACGCTGACTTGAGTACCGATATTCTGTGTGATGCTCAACCCCAGAGTCGCAGTTTCATCACCTTCCACAAGTCGATCGTCCACCAGAGACACGGACGCACTTTGATTGGCTGTGCTCGTGGCGTACGCTCCCGCCGCGAACGTGATGTGTGGCGACGCGGGCAGCGAATAATCCGTGCCGCCTCCCGTGGCCGTGCCGCCCGACGAGGTCATATCCACCGTAACATCCGACTTCAAACAGGGTGTCCCCGTCGTGCCGCTGGCACTGATGGTCAGCACGACCGTCAGACTCTTGCTGACATCCGCCTCCGAAGCACTGCTGGACGCGAGCTGGTAGCCGACCGTCGCCGTGTCGTTGTCCGTCACGTTGACGGCATCGGTCGTCGTCGCGTTCACCGAGGCGTTGCTCGTCGGAGTCGCCAGACTCCCCGTGAACGATTCCGGCCCCTCGACGGCACGGTCATCCGTCGCCGTCACCGTCAGCGTCACCGTGTCGTTGTTCAACGCGCCCGAACTGAACGACTTCGTGTCCGAACTGTAGTCCGCCGCCGCCGCCAGTGTGACTCCCGTGATCGACGTCGCCAATGACACCGGTCCCGTGCCGCTCGTCACCAGACCCAACGTCACCGTCAGCGAGCCGGTCGTGCTCCCTTCCGTCACGTTCGCCGTCCCCGACAACGACAACGTCGCGCTGTCGTTGTCCGTCACGTTGATCGTGTCTGTCGTCGAGTTGCTCACCGACGCATTGCTCGTCGACGCCGCCAAGCTCCCCGTGAACGATTCCGGACCTTCCACCCAGCGGTCATCCGTCGCCGTCACCGTCAGACTCACCGTGTCGCCGTTGAGCGCACCACTGAGGAACGATTGACTGTTGCTGCTGTAATCCGCGTGCGATGCCAGCGTGACTCCCGTGATCGACGTCGCCAATGACACCGGTCCCGTGCCGCTCGTCACCAGACCCAGCGTGACCGTCAGCGAGCCGGTCGTGCT
>JAYVSP010000019.1:0-8305 GCA_043775215.1 Planctomyces sp.
GCGCAGAAATAACTGTCCGATGTCGCTGAACTCGCCAGAGTTCAGATCCGAAGTCTGGCGACTTCGGCTACGACAGTTATTGATGCGCCGGTCCTTAGCCGGCGTAAGCCCTCTGGATTGCAGCGGGAGCCAGAGGGCTGATGCCCCCGTTCGCCGAGAAAAAAAGCCAATTCTTCACAGTGGAAGTAGCAACAAGACAATAAACCACCGACGCGGGGTCGGTGGGGGAAGAACTTCGCGATGGACGAACCGCTAATCGACTGGGTGACCGTGGTGGCGGCGTTCTTGGGCGTGGCGGCCGTGTTGACGCTGCGTGTTGATGAGTCAGTGAAGACGAACGCCGATCGTGTCCGGCAACAACACTGCGTCGGCCTGCTTTTGTTGACTCTGTGTGTCGGGGCGCTGATGTCTCGGTGGGTTGAATCGCTGATGGCATTGCCTTTGGCGATGCGTCCGCCAGTTGGCCGGCAGGTGATTTTGGCGGCGGTCTGTGGCTTTGGGATCGCGGCGGCCATTCTCTCGGTCACCGCCTCGACGGTCGCCGCGCGCATGAAAAGTTTTCTGGCCGTTGTTGCAAATGTCGTCCTCGCGCTGATCGTGGCCGCGGCATGGAAGTGGGCGGCGCTGTTGATCGCACTGCTGGCCAGCGGGGCTTACGCGGCGGTCGTGTCCTATCGGCGAATTAATCGGCGAGCAGGGGAAGTGAAGCTCATAACGTCCTCGAATCAGAGGGAGCGGCCTTTGTGCGATCGCACCTATCAGGCTGACGCCTTCCGCCCTCCAACAGACGATACCGTGCCGCGCGAACCGGCGCTGGTGCTGATCACAGCCGTTGGACTGCTGCTGTTGTTGCTGGGAACTTGGCAGCATGTGGTAAGTCGCGAAGGCCAGCGAACGACTCGCAGCCAGCGGTACTCGGCGTGGCCGCGAGTGACTGCGTTGAAAGATGCTTGGGAGCGAACCGGTTGGGTGGCGAAAGCCGACGAAAAGAATTCGACACAAACAAATGCCGAGTCGGTCCAACGAGTCACCGTCGTCGCCGCACGAGAACAACGAATCGCCTGGGGACTGGGTGCGTTGTTGTTGGTTGTTGCGGGTGTGGCTTGGCGGCAGGCAACCAGACCATTCGGCTCAACGTCGCACTTGTCCGTGGAGGTCGAGCATGTCGGTTGAATTGTCAATGTGGCGTCCGCTGTGGGAATTCTCAGCGATCTTGATCGTGCTTGGTGTGGCAGGTTGTCTGACTCGTCGCGATCGGATGTCTTGGTGGCAGTCGCAAGGCTTGATTGTGTTGGGCGTGATTGTGGGCTTCGCTGCGACTGGAGCGATGCATCCGCACGCCGATCTCTTTTCTCTGAGTGTGTGGATTCCGTTGGTGTTGGTGTTGGAAATGGTGCTGTTTTATTTTCCCACTGACCCCGTGTCGGTGGGGATTGAATCAACAGACCACACGGAGGTCTGATATGGACGGACTGCTGTCGGTCGCGGTGTGGGTTTTGATCGGGGCTCCTGTGATTGGGTTGCTTCCGGCAACAAGGATCGTCGGCCTCTGGCTGGCGGGTGCATCACTGGTCAGTTCGCTGATTCTGTTGTTCGATGTGGTTCATGCGGAGCGGCCAATCGAATGGACATTGGCGACCTGGCTGAGCTTGCCGATGTTGACAGTTTCATTCGGTGTGCGCTGCGATGGATTGTCACTTCTGCAAGTCGCGCTGACCTCGGCCGTTTTGTTGATCGTGTTGGCACGCTGGCCGGAGAACGTTTCGCGGCGTTGGCTGATGCTGGCGTGGTGTGGTGTGACGGCAGCAGCCACGGCCAGCAACCTCGGACAAATGTTTGTCGGCTGGAGTTTGTCGGCATGGGCCAGTTCCGAGTTGGCTCGTCGCGAGACTGATCACGCCAAAAACTCGCCAGCGTTTCGGCCGGTGTGGTTGGTCCAACGAGTGTCCGATGCTCTGTTGCTCACCGGGATCGGTTTGGTCTGGTTGCACTTCCACTCGCTGGAGTATTCGGCTTGGACTGCGGAGGCACTCGCGCGGCAACGGCCCGAATTATTGAGCAGCATCGCGCTATGCGTGTTGGCTGGAGTGATCGGCCGCTGCGCACAATTGCCACTGTCAGTGTGGCTGGAAGCCGAAGCGGGGTTCGCGGCGAAAACGAATCGTTCGGTGGTCAAGCTGTCCGACGAAATGGTTGGTCTGTGGAATGTGCCGGATGGACATCAAGTGGCCGAGCGGCTGAACGCCGATCCGGCCAGTCGCTGGCATGCTGCGGAGGGCGATTCGATTCCAGCGCCGGTGCTGGCGTGGTGGTTGTGTGCGGCGTTTCTGCCGGTCGGCATCTGTGTGTTGGCGCGGTTCGAGCCGTTGCTTGCGGTTGCCTCGAACACTCGTCTCTTGGCAGTCGTTGTCGGAGCTTTCACGCTGACGCTGTGCTCCGCGAGTGCCGCCGCTCAGACCAATTGGCTGCGAGTGCTGAGTCAATTGGCCGTCGGACAATGCGGGCTGGTGCTGCTGGCGTTGAGTCTCGATGACCGGGTCGGCGTGAGTTCTGGTCTGTTCTTGTTGCTGTGGCAAAGTCTGTTCTTTGTTGTTCTGCTCGCTTCCTGTAGCCCGAACTCTCGTGGCCTGGGTGATCCACAAAAATCCTCGTACACTCCGAGCCACAAGGGATCGGACAACAGACCCTGGATGGCGATCACCGCCTTGCTGCTGGCATCCGGCGGTTGGGGTCGACACGCGTTGGCCAATGTCATTTGGCAAGCCGCATTCCCACTCGAAGTGGCGGCGACAACCGCGGGGAATGAAGACAATGTCGTCCTGGGAGCGACCTCGTCGCACATGTTGCCGATGGTATTTGTGTTGCTGTGCTTATCAGAATTTCTGCTTGGGTTTGCGTTGTTTCGCGCGTACTTCTTGAGCCGCCGTGACGCCGTGGAGCAACCGCACGATGTCGGGTTCGGCCGGGCTTCGATCGGATGGGTGGTGTTGATCGTGAGCCTGCTCGCGGGAATCGGGCTGGGTCGCACCGGCGGCACATGGCCTTCGTTACTGGCGACATCATTGCGCGTTCCCGGCGTTGGTGAAGGAGGCGGTGAATTGCCGTCAATGATCGCTGTCAGTGATCTCTGGCCGCTGTCCGCGGCGGGAATCGTGCTGGCGTGGTGGATGTACTCGAAGCCTTCGTCGCTTCCGGAAAAGTTGGCCGCCGCACTCGGGCCGTTCGCGCGACTGAGCCGCAATCGGTTCTACTGGGACGATCTGTACTTTCTGGCGATCGTGCAGCCGGCAGCCGCAATCAGCCGTTGGCTGGCGTGGTTCGATGAGCGAGTTTGGGAACGGAGCCGACAAGCCGCTCGGCGAGGAGTCGCGCGTTTCGCAGGGGAGGCGATGGAACCGCTGGCCGAGGGAACATGGCCCGTCCACGCACTGACGATTTTCAGTTCGGTCGCGGTGTTGACGTGGATGCTGTTGTGGTTGAGATCGTGAAGCGATTGGAAATCCGCCCATGTGGAACGACTTTGTTCGACCGATTCGCGATCACCTGCCGCTGTGGCTGGTGATGGTGCCACTTGTCGGCATCGTCGTCGTGCGGCTGAGTACGCGATTCGGCGATGCAGTCGTGCGACGCGTGCTGCTGACCAACGTTCTCACCTCGGTGCTGCTCTGTGTCTGGATGGTCGCGGCCTATGAGCCTCTCAAGCCGGCAGCCACTCGGGAACAAGCCTCGTACCTGGGACCGATCGAGCAGTTCCAGCTTCGGTCGAGTTTCGGCTGGGTCGGTGAATCGCGAACCACGACGCTCGAAGGCAACAAACGGATGGTTGAACTACCCGTTCGCTGGGGGCCGGACATACGAATTGAATTTGGAGTGGATGGAATCAGTCTGTGGTTTATCACATTGAGCATGGTATTGGTGGCCGCGGCGATGTGTGGCATCGGGGAGCCCCTCTCCCTAACCCTCTCCCCGGAGTACCGGGGTGAGGGGACCGGACAAAGCGCGGCGGATGGCGGGCAACGACCCCTTTCCCTAACCGTCTCCCCGGAGTACCGGGTTGAGGGGACCGGACAAAGCGCGGCGGATGGCGGGCAGCGGCCCCTTTCCCTCACCCTCTCCCCGAAGTACCGGGGCGAGGGGACGGGACAATGGGCGAATCAGTCGGCTTCTTGGCTGTGGTTGGAGGCCAGTTTGATTGGCACGTTTGCGGCCTTGGACGTGGTGTTGTTTGCGGTGTGTTGGATGAGCACGCTACTGGCCATTGCGTGGCTGTTGGGGCACGGGGGAGATGCTGACCGTCATGACGTCACGCCGCGACTGTGGAAGCCAGCGGCGGTGGGAAGTTGGTTCGTCACGCTCGGACTTTGTGGCTTGGTGCTGGCGTTTGGATGGATGCGTCAGACTCCGAACCGGCCACAGCCGCCGCTCATCTTCTCGGTGCCCGAACTGATCGCGGGCATCGGACACTGGACAGTCGCAGGCGACAGACTGTATTTGTGGTCACAGATTAGCCCGTGGTTGTTTTGGCTGTTGACGGTGGGATTCACGGGGCCGCTGCTGTTGGCTCCGTTTCATCGCGGCTTTGTGGCGGCGCTGGTCTCCGCGCCGCCGAGTGTCGCGGTGATGTTGGCCGGCGTGTTGATCAAGGTCGGTCTTTACGGCTGGCTGCGATTCGTGCTGCCGGTCTTTCCCGATTTGCTGCGACAGCATGTCGATGGGCTGGCGACCCTCATCGGGCTGAGTAGTCTGCTGGCGGCAGGACTGGCTTTCGGACAGACCGATTGGCGTCGGCGAGCGGCAATGGCTACGAGCAGTTCGCTCGGCCTGAGCCTGCTGGCGGTGATGACCTTGACGCTCGAAGGTCTGACAGGCGGGCTGCTCAGAGCGTTCAGTCATGGCCTGTCGGCAGCGCTGTTGCTCTGGCTGTTACCACGATCCTATGGACAAAAAGCCCCTCTCCCCGGAGTACCGGGGCGAGGGAACCGGACAAATGGCGACGCCGCGCTCGTCGCTTCATTGGTGCAGCAAAACAGAAATAGTCGCCGTCGCCAGTTGGCGTTTCGCGTGGCGCTCTTCGCGTGGATCGGTCTGCCGGGCTTGAGTGGTTTTGTGGCCGAGGTTGTCTCGCCGTTTGGATTGATTCAGCACGAGTTCAATGTGGCTCTGCTAAGCCTGACGACGAGCGGCCTGATCGCCTGGATGTGGGTGAGAGCGGATCGCGAGCAACTGAAATGGTCCACCGCGCCGTGGCCAACGCGCGAGTGGATCGTGGTTGGCACGCTGATTGCGCTGAACGTGGCGATGGGACTCGCGCCGCAATTCGTCATCAGCCGCATGCAGCCCAGTTTGATCGCCATATTGCCACTGCAAGAGGAAAGCCCCACCGAACCCGTGGCGATCGAGTTCTAAATCGGTCAGACAGCAGTAGATTTCCTCCGGCAGTTTCCTCTTTCCGCCAATTGCGAAACAGTGGTATGGTCCGCCGCTGACAGAATATTTCACCGACCCCATGTTGGTGCGGTAAGGACCGGCGCAGAAATAACTGTCGGATGTCGCTGAACTCGCCAGAGTTCAGATCCGAAGTCTGGCGACTTCGGCTACGACAGTTATTGATGCGCCGGTCCTAACTTTGCCGGACACTTCAAGCGTGCCTGCCCCGCCTCTCGCCTGCCCTTCCACCATTTCCCGCCATTATTCTCACCAACATCGTGCAGTTCGACTGCATGGAGCGTTCCATGTTTCGAGCCACTTTCGGCTTTCTCGCCATGTGCCTGATTGCGCTGGCTGACCGCGGCATTGCGCAAGAATTTCGAGTTTACACGCAAGTCCGCAGTTTGAATGCGAGCACCCAACCGGTTTCTCGCAGCCTGACGATGTGGCATGCGGGCAAGGTGTACGATGTGATTTATCAAGCGGGCGAGGTCACGATTCTCGAACCCGCTCAGCGGCGGTGCTCGATCCTGAATAGCAACAAACGGCTCATGACGACCGTTGACTTCGACGAACTCAAGCACCTGCTGCATGTCGCCGAGGACCGACTATCGCAGCGGGTTCAAGAATTGGACGGCAAGTCCAACGCATCGAAAGACCTGGTCGAGACTCTGCGTTTTCAAGTGCGTCCGCGATTCGAAGCGGAGATGACGGTCATCGGCGCGCATCAGAAGCGGTTGTCTCTGGAAAGCAAACCTTTGTCCTATGAGGTTCTCGGACAAAGCGGCCTGCCGTCCGAGGCGGTCGAGGCGTATCTCAATTATGCGGACTGGGCCTGCCGATTGAACTTCGTGTTGCACCCGCAACCGGTTTTCCCAACGGCTCGGCTGGAGCTCAATCAGCAGTTGCGAAAAGCCGGACTGTTCCCGCTCCAAGTGGCCTTGCGAGCGAAGCTCGATCAGCCGCTGAATCTGCAAGCGGTCCACGCCCTGACATGGAGCTTGGACACGCGCGACCGAGAAAGCATCCACCGCTGGGAGTCACTGCTACGTGACCCAAAGCTGCAAAAAGTCTCGCTGACGGAATATCAGCGGTTGGCTCTAGCCCGGATTTCTCACAACGCGCCTGACACAAAACGGCTGGTTCGTGACTAAGTGCAGTGTTCATCAACACTTCACCGCGAGCACGGAGGCCGTCCTGTGAAAACAGAGTGTCAGAATCAGTTGTTCGAGTTGCAACCCCTCGGTCGGCGGGATGTCGTGGCCGAGTTCAGCGGGGGGACCATCACTTCGGATGCCGGCGGAGTCCTGCTGCGCGAGGTCGAAGAGCGGACGGGGTTGAACTCTGGCGAGTTCAGCTACATCGGACAGTTATTTCTGCGCCGGTCCTTAGCTTAGCTTAGCTTAGCTGACTTCGACAAGATGGTCGACGAGCCGTGAAGTCGCGCGGCGATCGCTTTCAATCCGCATCGGTGCGGCACATACTGGCGCCCCGTTTTTCCCCGCATCCTGCCCTACAAGATTGACCTCAGACCATGAGCGATCCCTTCAGCCAATTGACCGAAACGAAGCCGGCCGGTGCGACCGCCGTATTTGAAACACTGCTCGAAACATTGCGGGCTCAAAAGGACTTTCACCATCTGTTCGATGCCACGCTGATGCGTAAGAAACACGAACTGGGCTTGCCGCTGATGCGGCCGACGTCGCTGGACGATGTCCCGACCGAGAAGCGGACGGAGTTCGAGAAGACGTACGTCGAGGTCGCTCGCGAGGTCGGGCATCTGTTCTTGCAGGCCGGGCAGATTGCGAATGCCTGGCTTTATTTCCGCACGATCCGCGAGCCGGAGCCGGTTGCGAAGGCGCTCGCCGCGATGCCATCTCGTCGTGATCCCGGCGACGAAACGGAAGAGCTGATCCAGGTCGCATTGTTCGACGGCGCGAACCCTGCAAAAGGGGTCGAATGGATGCTGCGGACTCACGGCACGTGCAGCACGATTACTTCACTCGAACAACAGATGGCCCGCATTCCGGCCGACGACCGCAAACGCTGCGCGGCAATTCTGGTTCGGCACTTGTACAACGACCTCACCGAATCGGTTCGAACCGACGTGCAGCGCCGCATGGCTCTTGCGCCGCCGTGTGATTCCCTGCGTGAATGGCTCGCTGGCCGCGACTGGCTCTTTCAAGAGGGCAACTATCACATCGACGTTTCGCATCTGAATGCCGTCGTGCGGTTCTCGCGATTCTTGGACAAGGACTGTCCGGAGTTGCCGCTCGCGATTGAATTGACCGAGTACGGCAGTCATCTCGATCCGCAATTTCAGTATCCCAGCGATCCGCCGTTTGACGAGTTCTATCCGGCTCACCGTCACTTCTTGCAGGCGCTGGCCGGCGAAAAAGTGGACGAGGCGATCGATTACTTTCGCGATAAACTCAATGCCCAACCGGAGCAACAGGACAAGCAGTTAATCGCCTATGTGTTGGTGGACCTCGCCACGCGGATCAACCGTTGGGATATCGCCATTGAGCTGGCCGAAGCACATCTCACGAATCTTGAAGACGGCGGCGGATTCTCGTTCGCCGAACTTTGCCGCGACGCCGGCCGCATGGATGCGTTGCAACGAGCGGCTCAAGCCAAGAACGATCTCGTCACTTTCACGGCAGCACTGCTCTCGTGACGCCGAGATTAACCCGACGCGCCAGTTTTGAAGTTGCGCAGTCTTGTTTTTCGCCCCAAAGGGGTGCAACTCGATAGCCCAGGGCGAAGCCCTGGGTGACGAAATAGAACAACAATAAGAAGCCCTGAAAGGGCGAAACTCCACGGAGGCCAAAGACATCCATTTGTTTCGCCCCTACAGGGCTTGCCACGTTTTGTCCGT
>JAYVSP010000020.1:0-3625 GCA_043775215.1 Planctomyces sp.
TGGAATCCATCCGCTCATCAGGGAGTTCGCCTTCGCGGAGAGAAGCGGGGCGAACCCCGTGAAGCCCGGCGTCGATCCTTTGACGAACCCGTTGACCACCGATGGCCCGTCGCTGTTTGCGCTCTTCGAGTGTGGTATCAATGTCATCGGAGGTTCGGCAGAGTCCGTGGAATCGTTGATGGACCTGGCGAGGCTGATCAAGCACCGTTGTCCGTCCCTGGCAGAACCCGCGTGCCGCGCGCTGTGGAAAATGTTTTGGGAGCTGTACTACGAGCAGCGGAACTGGCCAAAGGCGAGCGAAGTGCTGACTGCGGGAGTCGGGCTCGCCAGTGATCGCGGTTTGCGCGAATGGCAGGGACGATTTCTGTGCAAGCAGGGCGAGATGCTTGACCGGTTGGAGGAACCTGATGGGCTCGGATTGATTCAACAGGGACTTGATCTGCTCAGCGACGCTAATGATGGCTATGTTCTCAGCCACGCTAGATGGGCGCAATCGTATTTACATCGAGCATCTTCCTATGCCGATGCACGGAAACAGGTGCAGGAGGTTGTCGGCGAATTAAGCCGCGCATTATCAGATCGACGCACCGCACATGACAGTGACTTGGCCAACTCGATCGAAGGTGACCTGAAAAAACAACTCGACGACACGCCATTGAGTTCGCAGCTTGGGTTGTGTTCGTCAAAGAGCACCTTCCTCACTAATAGTGTCTTGGATCTTTGCGATTGGTTGAGTGAATTCTGCGAGGACCGGATCGAAGTGACCCTTCTCGAAAAAGCAAAAAATCTCGCAGCGCTCGCCTCCGAACGTCGTCAACAAGGTCATTCCCGGAACGACGCGATAACACCGAATGACGTGATCGGTCTTGAATGTGCCTTGTTTGCCGCCAGCGATCTTTATGATCCGAAACCTATGGAGGAACTGGATCGTTTTTTCAAAGATCAACTGGAGGCGGCGAAGTCTGCCGGCATTCGCGGTTTCGCGGTCCAGTCGACGGGCCACTCTCGCAAGTGGATGCGGGCCATCATAGAAGGGAACTGGGGGGCGGCAGTGGAATGGGCCAAGTTGCATCTCGAAACACAGAGTCTGTTGGAACAACATCGGAAAGAGTTTGTGCTCCTGAAGCCGCGAATCCTGTTGATCGCCTCGAAGCTTGCCGCCGGGATCGATGGGTCGCAGCCGCTGGCGGAAATCGAAGATGAACTGCGCTCAATTGACGCTGACTGCGAGCGCTTCGGTCGAAACGAATTATTGGGCTGGCTGCTGCTCGCTCGTGCCCTTTGGCACGTCTGTTCCGGTCCGGACAACAGTTCGGCGGCGGTGCGCTGTCTGGTTCAGGCCCGGCGGGCCTTCGAGCAATACACCATGACGACTTCGGATCTCCCGGAACCCGCCGAACGACTCCACGATTGGGCCGTCGAGCAGATCAACCGCCGACGGCCTAAGTATGAGACGCTCCGTTCGCATTTGACCGAATCAGACAGCCGGCCTCCCGATTACCGTCCCTGGCTCATCGACCGCAAGCGACCCTTGCCACAGTACGTTCGTTGCCGCAGAGACGGCAAACGCATGCGACTGGTCGAAAGCGGCTTGCAGCCTGGACCGTTCCAAACCGAAATGTGGCTCTATCCGTTCTACATCGACGAACAACCTGTCACGGTCGAAGAATTCGAGCGATTCGGCCGCGACAACAACCGGGAGTTTGCGATCGACGGCGATCGATCCGGCTTGGCCGTGATCTCCAATCGCGACCTGGCTCAAAGATACGCCGAGTGGTCCGGGAAGTGCCTGCCGAATCTCCACGAATGGTACGCCGCCACTTGGCAACTGGGCGGATGCCATATGCCCGAACAATGGCTCGATTGGGACACGGCTCGTGACCGCATGTTCGAGCGTATCGAACGCGGCATCAAGAATCAGATGAGCCCTCCGGATCATCAACTTCCGCTGCGCGAATACACGGTCTCGGACGCCGAAAAGCGGGCGTTACTCGAATTCCACTGGGACGCCCGCTGGATCAGCGACTCACCGTTGCTCAGTCGGCTTCTGGATGAAAAGATCGTCCAGCGCCTCACCGAGAATTCGTTTGGATTATCGCCCGAAGAATGCCTGGATTTGGCGCGGGGGCTTGCTGCGAGTACCTCTTTGAGCGATACGGAAAAGACGCGCGTCATCGCCGCCATTCCCAAGCTTTCCGAATACCAAGTCCGTCAATTGGGCCAAATCTTCGCGGAAGAGAAACGAAAGTTTCTGGAGTTGGACGCGGCACACTTCAATTCTTTGCTTTCCCGTGGACGCTCATCCCAACATGACTCTATTCGCGTTTTGCTCTCCGAATTCGACAAGATCGATCCGTCCATCGATCCGAAGCAAGTTTCTCAACCGGGCCAATCTTCCGATTCGTCGATCATTGCCGCTCTGTCGGCCGGCAAGCCGTACATCGTTGGCATCACGCCCAGCGAGTTGGATTCGGTGTGGAGCGGTATGACCGGACAAGCCAAGGACGAAGCAATCGCCACGCTCTGGGGGGATCCGCTGACCCAGGCCGAATGGATCAAGGACGGTTCGCTGCGTGCCGGCGCAGCGGGCAACTCGAACATCGGCATCCGCTGCGTACTGCAGCTATTTACGGACCACGACCTGGACCTTGTGGAAGTGCTGGACGAAACAAACGCGAGGCCATGAGCCAAAAATCCGAACATAACCCGGATTAGTTAGGTCAGACGGTTCGTTCGCGTTTTCTTGAGCACAACGAATCCGTTTCGCACTTCGTCATTCTGCGCGAACGCCGCGGCACCGGAAACTTTTCATCGGTTCGCGTGCGAAACATTGTCCGAATTCTCGTCAATGGATGCAGACTCCCCAACGGGCAACCAAACTCCCCTTCCCGCCATCCGCTTTGAAACTGGTCATGTGATCTGACTCGATAACCGTGCTCAGTACGCGGTCGCCAACTTCGTCGGTGTCTGAGGGAGTGATTTGTTTAACCCCTACGCCAACGGCGTGGGCGCGCACGCCGGTGGCGTTGCGGTTATTGATCCTCAGGTTGATATTTGCGCGTAGCGGAACTCGCAAGAGTTCCGAAATCACCTGAATTCTTGCGAATTCAGCTACAGTGCGGCGCAAATATCAATCTGAAGATCAATAAACATGATCAATCCTTGTCATTCGGGATCGACCAATGCCAAGTCCTCAGCCCGGCTGCTGAGGGCAGCCGGGCTGAGTCGTGGCGATGGGGCGCGGCGGCTAATAGATCCATACCGATTGCCAACCCGTGTAAGCCCAACTCGACGAATTGAACGCCTCCACATAAAAGCCGTGGTACTGGTTCCTGGCGAGTGGTCCGGTCTGGAAGAAGGTCGTGTTCGCTCCGACGGTGGCGATCACGACCGCTCGTCCATTCTCCCAGTGATAAATTCGATAACCGGTCTCGTTGGCCACATCCGGCCAGTAGAGATTGGCCTGCGAATTTCCCGCGAACGCGACGCTCAGCCACGCGGGGGCCGTCACTTGGTCGTTGGGTGTCGTCACGGTTTTCCAACCCGTTCTCGCCGAACTGATCGCATTGAACGCCTCGACTCGAAACGCTTGCGTTTGACCGGCGGCCAAACCCGACACTTGATA
>JAYVSP010000021.1:0-4495 GCA_043775215.1 Planctomyces sp.
GCTACGCGGCTGACGCCGCTCCGCTCTGCCCTGGGCTTTCGAGTCTTGGCCCTTTGGGCCAGGACAACAGCGCAACTTCAAAACTCGCGCTTCGGGTTAATGTCATTCTCGGCCGTGCAAAGAATATCATCCTGTCGGACGCGTTCAACGCCGTATGCATCGTGGAACCAGCGAATCAGATGAAGAATAACGCCAGGCTGATGCTCAGAAAGAAAATGCCGCAGACCAGCACGCCGAGTTGATGAAACCAGCCGGGCTGCACTTCCTTCGGCAGCAGCGTGCGATTGACGTAGATCGACATCAGTGAGACCGAACCCAGCGCGATGTTTTGCAACACGGCTGAGATCTTCGCGATCTGCACCGCGGGGAAGTTTGTCAGGATCACCAACCCGCCGACGCAGTAGGCGGCCAGGATGCCGTAATAGATATAACGCACCTCACCGAGCCGTCGCACGCGAGCACTGGCGTTCCAAGCCATGTCGGTCCAGCGGCGAGCAATCTGATCGCCGACGCTGACTTGGCCCGGAGCCAGCACCAGGAATCCACAGATCAACGTCAGGAACCAGAACAGCGACGCATACGACGGATACCGCGCGGCGATCCCTTCGGCCGACATCGCCGAGACTCGATCGCCGACAACGCTCGCATTGCGGATGAACTCCAGCGACATCATGCAGGGCAACGCCATGCCGATGACCGAGGCGAACATCCAAATCGCCTGATCGCGGCGGATGTGTTTCATCCAGCCGTGCCATTTCGAGCGGTTCTCCTCATTCAATGGAAAGACTTTGCCGGTGTGCGACAGCTCGACCGTGAGTCCACCGCACGCACTGGGGATCGCGCCGACATGGCAGCCCATGCCCCAACCTTTGTCGCGTGCGTAGTTCGAGAACATCGTATTCGTCAGCCCACCGGCTCCCGCGATCGCGATGAACGCCACGACCATCGCCCAATCCAGCGGCGGCAATTGGCCGTGCTCGCCGACATAGCCGAAGACGCTGACGTACGCGAGACCCTCGTGCTGAAGATGATTCGCCAGCCGCGAGCGTTGCGGTTCCGGAACTTCATTCAGCGTGGCATATTCGCGTTCTGACTCCTTCGAGCGAACTCGCAGCCGAACGGCTTTGAATTCGTGATGATCGACGACCTTCCCCTCGGCGATGAGCGTCTCGCCCCGTTCGTCGACCTCGATCACGAACTGCTGGGAACCGGCAAACGGTTCCGTCCGCTTCAGGATTTGGTCGCGCAGTTCCGCGGCTTCCGGGCTGAGCTTCTCGCGTTCCAGAAGGTTGGCCTTCGTCCGCGTGCCGGCACGTGTGATGAACAGGTCGCCGGTCACGGGCTTGTCTTTGGAGCCTTGTCGTTCCCAGGTTCCTTTCGCAATGTATTCGGTGTCGCCGATCATCTGCCGCACGTTGAAGTGCCGATCGACGATCAATGTCTCCGGCCGCAGTGGCACCGTGCCGAAGTCAACGAAGCCGATGACGACATCCCACACAACCGGCGCGGAAACCATCGTCACGGCGATGATCGACAAATAGCCCAGCACAACCACCAGCTTGGCCGCCATGATCTTTTCCAGCATCCGATAGATCGTGCCGCCGAAGATCAACGGCACAAACGCCAGCAGAAAGATCGTGATTCCCAGACCGCGCACGAGCAGCGCGTGATCGGCGTTTCCGACGGTGTCGGGCAGCCGGCCGAGAATCGCCGCCGACAGCGGCACGGCGGCGTTCGAGGCGTTGTACGGAAAGATCGCTGTCAGATCGAGCACGGCGAAGAACGTGATCCACGCTTTCGGTCCCGGCCACGTCCGCAAGATGCCGACGTTCACCGGCTCACCGCAGTAGATCGCGTACCGCATGAACATCAGGTTGGCGAAGCCCTGCAACACGATGCTGATCATCGCCAGCCAAAACAGCGACGCGCCGTACTGAGCCGACACCGCCGGCCCGAACAGCCATTCACCCGTGCCGATGCTCGTGCCGGCGAGCACCACTCCGGGGCCGATCAAACCGAGCCACAACTTCCGACCCGACCGCGGCGGCTCCGGCAAATTGTCGATTTCCCAAGGAGCCAGTGCGCCCGCGGCAACAGTTTTTGATTCGGTCATGGTGGCTTTCATTTTGGAGTGCGGGGATGCATCCCCGCTTTGGTTTGTGGCGGAGCCACTTTCATCTCACTGCGATCGGATTCCCAGGCGATCCGGTCGCGCCCTTCAATCGCAGCGGACTGAAGATGAATGCGAAATCGCTGACTTTGTCGCGTACCAGTTCGGACAGGTCGAGATTCTCCAGAAAATAGATGCCATTGCGAGTCTGCATGAATTGATGGACTTGAAACGGGCGGTCGGGGTTTTCAGAGGGAACGACTTCGATGGCCCAGGTGTCCGCTCCGACCAGCACGACTTTCTGCTCGGCCAGCCATTTCGCGGCGTCGAGGCCGATGCCTGGTTCACCGTCGCCGTACTTCGCGTTGTCCTTCATCCACCAAAACCCGTGGCCGGTGTGAATCAGCACAATGTCGCCGGGACGCAGAGTGACTTTCGCCGCTTGGGCCGCTTGTTGCAGGTCGGCGACGGAGATGACTTGACCGGGATCGAGCCGCCCTCCCTTCAACGCGGCAATGTCCAAGAGCACGCCGCGCGTGAAGATCGGCCCGACGTTCTCGATGCCCAACTTCTTCAACCCGTAGGTGTCGCCGAACTCAGACAGCTTGAAGCCGTTGTAAAACAGATCGTCCTGACCGACACGCACGCCGACATGACCCAATCCGTCGAACTGCGTGCCGATCTGCCCGATCTCGCCGCTGATCAACTCATCGTTGTGGACTAATTGATTTGCCGCGTTTGGAGCGGGAATACCCGTCGGCAGTCCGGGAATCGTCAAGCTGTAGTGCCGCTTGCCCGGCACCGGCATTCCGTGCTCGTAAGCTCGTCCGAGCTGATAGACACGCCCTTCGCGAATCAATTCACGGGCCTCAAGTACTTTCTGAGCATTGAGCCGATTCGCCGCGCCACGTTGGTCGTCAGCTCCCCATTCCGACGGCCACCACTTTGAGCCGATCGGCGTGTCCGAGTTTCCTTCACCGAATGCCCAGTAGTGAGCCGAGACAGTGACACACAGCAAACCTAAGATAGCGACGAAAGTTTTTCGCATGGGGCCTCCACATGAAGATCACAAAGCTCGAATCATTTTTGGTGAATGGTGGATTGCGAAATTACTTGTTCGTGCGGCTGACGGCCGATTCCGGGCTGACCGGTCTCGGCGAAGCGACATTGGAGTGGCAAGAAGCCACGGTGCAGTCGCTGCTTCACGAATGGATTGAAGATCGCATCCTGGGTGTCGATCCGTTTGACATAGAAAAAGTTTTTGGTGACTTGATTCGGGACCAGTATCAAGGTGGCTCGACCGTGCTGACGGCGATCAGCGGAGTCGAGATCGCCTGTTGGGATTTGATCGGCAAGGCCTGTGGTCAGCCAGTCTATAAGCTATTGGGCGGTCGAGCACGCGATCGGCTGCCGGCATACGCGAACGGCTGGTACGGCGGAGCTCGCACGCCGGCCGACTACGCAGCGAAAGCGTGCGAGGTCGTGGCTCGCGGTTATCGCGGAATGAAGTTCGATCCGTTCGGCACCGCATGGAAAGAAATGACTCGCGAGCAGATGTCCGACGTCGAACAGATCGTTGCCGCCGTGCGTGAAGCGGTCGGCGAGGACATCGACTTGATGATCGAAGTTCACGGCCGACTGTCGGTCGGTTGTGCCATTGAGATGGGTCGCCGCCTGATTCCGTATCGTCCCGCGTGGTACGAGGAGCCGGTCACACCGCACAGTCTCGATCTGCTGCGCGAGGTCAAGCACGCCCTGCCTTTCCCGATCGCGGCGGGCGAACGGCTCTACATGCTGGAAGACTTCAGCCGCCTTACGTCGCTCCGCGCGTGCGATGTCGTGCAGATGGATTTGGCTCACTGTGGCGGCCTGGGAATCGGCAAGAAGATCGCCGCACTCTGCGAAGCCAATGATTTGCAAATCTCGCCGCACTGCTCGATCGGCCCCGTCGCATTGTGTGCCGCACTGCATTTCGATTGGGCCACACCGCAAGTCGCCGTCCAGGAAAACTTCGCCGAGTACGACGTTCCGTGGCGCAACGCTCTTGTTCATGGCTGGAATCCGATCCGTTCCGGAGAATTCGTTCTCCCCGATCAACCTGGTCTTGGCCTCGAACTCAATGAACAAGTTTGTGCCCAGCACCCGTATCGCAAGAACTCATTCCCGTCATTGTGGGATGATCGTTGGGTGACGGAGTTCACGAAACGCGGTTGATACAAGCCCGAAGCGCCAGTTTTGAAGTTGCGCTATTTTGAGCCCCGAAGGGGGCGGAACTCGATAGCCCAGGGCAAAGCCCTGGGATTCGAGCAATTTGGATTCTAAAAGCCCTGAAGGGGCGCGACTCATTTTGTCACGCCCCTTTGGGGCTCCAAGCCTCAAAAACGT
>JAYVSP010000022.1:0-1850 GCA_043775215.1 Planctomyces sp.
GCTACGCGGCTGACGCCGCTCCGCTCTGCCCTGGGCTATCGAGTTTTTGCCCTTTGGGCCAGGACAACAGCGCAACTTCAAAACTGACGCTTCGGGTTACTTTCGCGACACGCGCAACAACCAACCTGAGGCTGTCGGAATGCCTCGCCCTTCAATTTGTCGAACGTCAAGAAGTCCACTTCTTCCGGGAGAATTCCATGAGAGTCGTATTTGGTCGCGGTGTTGCCGCGTGTCTAATTTCAATCGCGTTCAGCTCGTTGTGTCGTGCCGAGGAAAAGCTGTTCGTGGCAGAGCCGCTCACGCAGCCGAAGGAGTTCACCACCGGCATTGAGGGTCCGGCCTGTGACGGTGCCGGCAACATCTATGCGGTGAACTTCAAAGATCAAGGGACCATTGGCATCGTCACTCCGCAGGGAAAGGGAGATATCTTTGTCACGCTGCCGAACAAGAGCGTCGGCAATGGTATCGTTTTCGATCGAACCGGTACGATGTTCATCGCCGACTACGTCAACCACAACGTGCTAAAAGTCGACATGGCAACAAAGCAGATTTCCAGCTTCGCCCACAACGACCAGATGAACCAGCCGAATGACTTGGCCATCGGCCTGGATGAAGTTTTGTGGGCCAGCGATCCGAACTGGGGCAACAGCACCGGCCAGTTGTGGCGCATTGACCGGCAAGGCAAGATCACCAAAGTGGCCGGCGACATGGGGACGACAAACGGGATCGAGGTCAGTCCCGACGGCAAGACGCTGTACGTCAACGAAAGCGTACAGCGCGGCATCTGGGCCTTCACAATCACGGCCGATGGACTCAAAGACAAACGACTGCTGAAGCAATTCCCCGATCACGGCTTCGACGGCATGAGGTGCGACGTGGACGGCAACCTGTACGTCACTCGTCACGGCAAAGGGACAGTCGCGGTCGTGTCCCCGCAGGGCGAGGTCATTCGCGAGATTGACGTGCTTGGTAAGCACCCCAGCAATCTCTGCTTCGGCGGCCCCGACGGCCGCACCGTCTACGTCACCGAAGTCGAACACACGCGGCTGGTGAATTTCCAAGTCGACCGGCCCGGCCAAGCCTGGCAACGCTGGCAGAAGAAGTGATTCCCAGTCTGACCGTCGCACGCGAGTGAAATCCTGAATTTCATGGGAGTCGCGATCCGCAGTTCCCGACAAACGACTCCTGGCAGTGTCGGAAAACTCGGACTATCATCGGATCGGCCACAAGAACGCCTGTTTGAAAGCAAAACACCATGCCGACCAAGACGTCAAGTAGCGCGGTCCTGAAGAAAACATTGAAGGAAGCATTGACCGAAACGCTCCACGAACAGCGTGAGCTTTTACAGGAAGTCTTTACGCAAGTGCTGGAAGACGTCGCGCTGGCCGAGGCAATCCGCGAAGGCCGCAAATCGAAGCCCGTGTCTCGCCAAGAGGTTTTCAAAACCTTGCGAGGGTCGACATGCAAGTGACCTTTCGAGCGAGTTTTCTGCGCGACATCAAAAAGATCAAAGACCAACGCCTCCTCGATCGCATCCGGCAAGCCATCGAAACCGTTGAGCAAACCGCCGAACTATAAGACATTGCCGACCTGAAAAAAATGAGCGGCTTCCACGACTTCTACCGCATTCGGATTGGCGATTACCGCATCGGAATTGCCCTCGCGAATGCAGCCGTTGAGTTCATCCGCTGCTTACCTCGCAAAGATTTGTATCGCTTTTTTCCGTGAGTCGATTGGTGATGAAGAAGTTCGCTTAGGACCGGCGCAGAAATAACTGTCCGATGTAGCTGAACTCGCCAGAGTTCAGATCCGAAGTCTGGCGACTTCGGCTACGACAGTTATTGATGCGC